>DYNG01000041.1 GCA_020721165.1 Desulfocapsa sulfexigens | reverse complement strand
TTCAAAAAACAGTCAGGCTCAACCGCAAGATGTCCGATTCGACTTACAATAACTGAGAATCTTCGATATCCAACCAAATGCCCGACTATGCAAAATGGAAAAAACAAAACGCTCGCAAATAAATAAAAAGATCGAGATATTAACTCTTTAAATATCCAAAAAGAACTTTTATCTTTCAAACGATATAAACCATATTTCAAGCGACTTGTTAAAGACTTAAACAAACTAATAAAGGGATGTTTTAAGACATCGAAAGGAACAAACTGTTTTACTTTATATATCTACTAAAAGACCCAACCATTCTTTTATTGATCCTCAGGATTTTTTTTAGAAGCTTATTTGCAATGGCTTTAATCATATAATATCTCCTATTAAAAACCCCAAAGGAACTAACCACATCATCAGTAAAACGATCCACTCCTAGCAGCATTTTTTGCAAAAGGGAATTCGAATTAAAATCGTTCTTGGATAAAGTAGTAAAGACTAATGTTTTTCTAAAATAGTCTCTGTGCATAGAATCTAAATGCAAGCATGCAAATTCTTTTACTTTATCAATAGAAGGACTTGCTAAGCCTTGCCCCCATGTTCGATTAGCAGGAGATAATTCTATACAAAATAAATCATCAATAGTTTCCACAATATGACATTTATCTAAAGGAATGTTCAGTTTTTCCAGATAATGCCCATCTATTGTGTCATTAGGTTTAAAAACCAACTCCTCCGACGGCGAAACGACCATCACTGGATGCAAGTGAAAGCATTTTGCAACTAGAGTATGGGCAGAACCTCCCCAAAAGAAAATATTAGAAGGCCATGAATTTAAAAAATCGTTAGCAAGAAAATCCTGAGCAACACAAAGCGGGTGGAAATTATCAAGAACTATGGTAAGGAGTTCCTTAGCAGTGAACCCGTGACTAGCATCTCTATTTTTTAGCAAATGCTTTAATATTTCAGATGCATTTTCATAAATAACTCTAGGCCCACATATTAAGACTGCAAGCGCTCCATTTGTTGCATGATATCTGAGTTGCGAGAATGAACCATTAGACCAGAGGCTATCTGGTGTTAAATATATATGGTATAATATCCCTATCCCAGAACTAGGAATTCTCATTGCTTCAAAGTAACTCATTGTCATTCGATGATGGACCGAGGTATATTGATTTAGGAACTCAATAAGCAATATTTCTACACATATAACCCTCTGAAGTTCATTCCAAATTGGTTGGGCTTCCATCCATAAGGCATCACGATAAGTTGTAGCAATGATTATCTTATCATGTGGAGAGTTTTGATTAGCATTGATATTTTTATCACTAAGCAAGGATGGAATGCTTAATTCAATAAATATTCTACTATAAAATTCACCCCAGACAGGAACTATGTAGTGAAAAATTATATTTTGCGACTTGTTATTTTTTTCCATTTACTACAGGCTCTTGTTTCGCCACAATTCGCGGAATATTTGCCTCAATTTTATCTATGCGACCATGAGTCATGCGGACGATCCAATTGCATTGTTGAGTTACAAGTGAAGTATTGTGGGAGGCAATAAATACAATTTCAGCCTTTTTAAGGTGTGTAAGAAGTCTTTTTTCAGCTTTTGACTGAAAGTCAGCATCCCCTGCGCTCATCCATTCATCCATAAGAATGATGTCTGCGTTTCCGCAGGTTGCCAATGCAAACGCCAATCTCATGGACATACCGGATGAGTAAGTCCGCATCGGAAGATCAATAAAATCACCTAAGTCAGCAAATTCGATAATGTCTTCAGTGACATTTCGAATGGCTTGTCGGCTCATTCCCATGATGCTGCCTCGAATTAAGATGTTCTCTCTACCCGAAAGATCAAAGTCCATCCCGAGCGTTAGGTTAATCATGGTAGCAATCTTCCCCTCTACCTTTAGCTCTCCTCTCGTGGGAATGTAAACTCCAGAAAGAACCCGCAGCAGCGTTGTTTTTCCGGAACCGTTGTGCCCGATCAGACCAACCCGAGCACCGGATTGAAAATCAAATGATATCTCCCGCAACGCTTGAACTATAACATGATTGCTAGTATCTTGCGAAAGAGAGCCTCCGGTCATGGTTCTAACCAAAGCGTTTTTCAGGGAGCGATGTTTGGAATCGTAAACAGGAAAATCCACGCTTACTAACTTAGCGAATACTCGAGCCATAATCTTATTACAACCAATATCTCATACGGTTTCCATAGACGCCCATCATCCATGAGGCAACAAGCGTTGTGAATAAGCAGATTCCCAACATTGCAAGCCAAAGAGAACTATCAACACTTTCACCCGTTAGGGGGCCACGAACCGATTGAAGAAAAACATAAACAGGATTAAAATTAAGCAGCCAAGCCTTTTCACCGAGCATGGATGGTTTCCACATGATCGGAGTCATGAAGAAAACAATCTGTAGAACATTTCCAATCACAAGCTGAACATCACGAAAACGCACACAAAGCAATGCCATGATACTACCGATGGAAACTCCAGCCCAAAAAATCATAAATAACGCCAAAGGAACCGTCAAAAGACTAATTCCAAGTGAAACAGGATAAATAAGATAAACTACTGCCACAACCACAAGATTATGCATAAATATTATGAAATTACGGTAAATAGAGCGGAAGATAAAAAGAGCGGCAGGCAAGTCAAATTCTTTAAGCAATGCTTCAGATGAGATAAAGGAATTGCTTGTATCTGTAACAATCCCGCTAATCAAACTCCAAACAACCATACCAACAGTCAAATAGAAAAGATAATTCTCAATTCTAATACCGAATAAAAGCGCATACAAAGGTCCGATGCCTGCGACTGTGCATGCCATGGTAATTGTCAGCCAGAATGGCCCGATTTTTGACCTGCGATAGCGTTGGCGTATTTCCACCCAAGCAAGTAGTGCCCAGAGGTGTATCATCTGTCCACCGTGGCAAATTGCAATAAAGCCTTTAGAGATTTTATTCATAATAGGGCGGCATGATTTCCACGCATCGCATCCAGAACAGAATTTACTACTAATATCGAGTCTTCAACCATCGGCTCCGATGCTTTCGGAATGATGCCTAGCGTTCCATGCTCTAAGGACTTTTCCATATCAATCGGCGCAACCAACGCTTGGGAAAGGTTATGTTTCCTTAATGTCATATGTGCTAAATCATAGTAGCTTATTGAAATATTCCCTGATAGATGAACAATTCCAGTCGATCCATTCGCAAGAAGGTTCACAGCATTTTTTGCTATAAATTGAGGAGAAACAGGACTCACTGATATATTATTGAATGCGCTTACGGAACTGCCACTTACCGCCTCGTTTCGCCATTTTTCAAACAATGGGAAATTATTGTAAAATACTTTTGTTAAACGAACAATTAAGGCAGATGGGATCTTGCTAAGCAGAAATTCCTCTACTTCAGTTTTTTGTTTGCCATAGTTGTCAAGGGGAACCACGGAATCCCAAGGCATGAAGTCGGGTCTGGATCCGTCAAAAACGAGATTGGTGGATAGGAACAAAACGCATCCCCCTCTTTCTTCAATCGCCCGTGCCAGACGCAGTGTATTGACTACATTTATCATCCTGCTCTCGGTAGGATAATTTTCACAGAATTCCCGGCTGGTGGCAGCCGCCGCGATCACTCCATAGCGAATTTTATCTGGAAGCATCCAATTCGCGGGATTTCCCAGATCGAAAGGAATCTGATGTTGGCCGGGCTTGCGACAGGCGCCAGTTACGAAACCTGGATCTGCTTTGTTCAACTGGGAAAAGATGGCCGATCCAAGGCAACCGGAGACACCAAAAACAATGGACGAAGTCTGCACTTCAAGTTATAGGACAATAGGTTCTACTTCAGATTTTGGTAAGCGTGTAAGCAAGGGCTGAGCCGAACAGGGAGCCAGCGGAATGCAAAGGGATGTCCCGGCCCTAAAGTCGCTCAGCGAGCGTATGGGCTTTCCCATGTGAGTTCTCCCGATTCGAATAGGATCTTCATCCACAAAATAATCGACATGATTTTCGAGTTCCGAGCAAATCCATGTACCTCCGATTGAAGTGCCGAAAATCGCTAATTCATCCGATGTTCTTCTGCAGTTCAAAGCTCGGTTCCGAAAGTCCAAGAGACTCGACACAGCCCTCGCAAGAGGGAGGCGTTTTTCCTTGATAGGCTTTTCAGAATCCGTCGCTTGGTCTTGGCGTGTGGCTACGACAGTCATTTCCTTGGAAACGGCTCGGGTCGAAATACTGACCGGGGCCAGACCAGCCGCAGCCAAAACACCAAGCATCGAACTTTCGTCAAAATGCGAGGCATGGTCGGCGATGAGAAGTTCGAACGGGTTGTCCATATAAAACGGCACCTCGATGAGTAAGATGCCTTGCTCATCTAGCAGAGAAGTGACATTCCGCAAAAAACGGATGGGATTTTCAATATGTTCTAGCACATGGATCAGCGAAATAAAATCGTAGCGCCCCGTGAGACTGTCTATACCACCTTCATAAAACGCTTCGATACCGGATATCGCAAGAATATCTTCGCGATAAATGTCATTATACTCACATCCGGATAATTTCCATTCGGGATAAAGGGATGAAAATGCTTTAAGGAAGTTCCCGTTCCCACAGCCCACATCCAGTGCTTTTCCACAAGCTTGCAAGCCGAGTATGCCCTTGGTTTGCGCGAGGATTCTATGGGACCTTGTCATTCCCTGTGCCGAACCAGGAGAGAAGACCGCCTGCTCGCTTCCCCCACTCTGATAGTAAACCGAGTAGTTCGTATAGATTTCATGGCATGCTTGGTTCCATTCCTCAGTGATGATCGACTGAACAAGACCACAACGATCACACACCCCCTTCCGGCCGCCTTCAGGCATCGGTTTGCAGTCTGAGGTAACCCGGCGCAAGAGTTGATAGTCTAGGACTTCCCGGACACGCCCGCCGCAAGAGTGACACATTGAATTAACGGTTTTCATGAGATGTTTAGTTTGCCTGTTCCTATCGCAAAAAGGTAGTGCGCCATGGGAGAGAAGCCTGTGTGCACAACCTCATCATTCATGGAGAAAAGAAGAACATTCACAAAGTGCCTGCCCATGAGATCACGCAAGCCATCCGCTGTTTTGCAATTCACATGCCCCTCTTTGCTGGGGAGCGATGCATAAACTTGAGATTCCAGTGAAGGACTCCCGACGATTGCGATGCCATTCTCTGTGAGAGACTCGCAAAGGTTACTAATAAAAATATCCTCGTCTGAAGGATCGATGTGTTCGATCACATCGCAACAGTAGCAGGCATCGAACTTAGGCAAAGCAATTACGGGACCTTCCAGCATGTTGTGGGTTTTGAATTCCACTGACCATCGTTCGTCGCTAATTCCTTTCGCATCCTCAATAAATATCGGATCGAAGTCCACCGCCGTAAGGCGCTCAACTTCCTGTTTGACCACCCTCGAACCAAAGCCGTCAGCGCAACCCACCTCTAAAACATTTTTCTTACCCCGAAGCATTTTGGCGACGAACTTGTAGCGCGACAGGAGAAAACACAACCGCCGCGGATCATCCTGCCATACTTGGCTACTCATCAAACCGAATTGCGCACAATCTCGATTCAGAAGAAATTGGTATTGGGTTTCTTTTGTTTTGTTCATATTTTAAAATGGGATTTATAGAAATAGCTATTCACTTAGACTACATGATATGTGATGCACAACTGTTGCATAGTGATTTTTATGAGCTACCTATATATTTGAAACAAAGCACCAAATGCACCTGCATTTCTAACATAATACGATTTAAGTGATTGTTGATCAATAAAACCGGAGAACATTTTTGGAACATCCGGATTACAGAAGTATTCATCCATGTAAATAAAAGCTTTATCAGTTAGACAATCTTCCAGAAAGTGAAACACTTCACGATAAGAATTAGTAATGTTACAATCAAGAAAAGCAAATCCAATCCGTCGCCCTTCGCTAAGATGATTTTTTTTAAAAGTCGGTGTTAATGTTTTACTAAAGAAACCTTTTACAAGATAAACCTTATCCTCAAATAGACCGTGCTGTTTGACATACCTTTGTGCGGCTTCATAACGGTCATTGTTTGGATCATTCCAACTTTCAAAATAGGAGTGGTCTCCGGTTGCCCCTGTCATGTCGCCGAAAATGTCGAAGGCATAAAACCGCATGTCCGGAAAAGCATTAATTCGATCGGTCAGGTCAAAGGAGGTAAGAAAATTCCGTAATGTTCCTGTTCCTTCGCTTCCAAATTCAAAGTAATCTCCACCTGGGTAAAACTGTGCAACAATCATCGCTACCTCTGCCCGTTCCTTAAAATCGAACCAAATGGATATCGTTCTTTTTTGTTCATCGGTGAGGTCTTTGGAAGAATTTAAAACCCCGTATTCGTTGAGCAGCGACATGAATGAGCAATTGGACGAGCCTAGATTTTTTTCTTTAGAATTCTGAATTGACTGTGGCTCATTGCTATTTTTTGTGGTACAGAGATACTTGCAAATTTTATTTTTTAATTTTTTACTGATATTCATATGTGTTACTGTAATTGTTAAGATATTTTATAATAGATTGATTTTTAAGATTTATTAAATGGATAATGCGTTTGTTATTTCTATAGACTGATTTTATTCAAGATTTTCCATAGCAAAGAAGCTGCTCTGTGTGGTGTTTTGGAAAGCAAGGCCTGGGTTGGAGAGTCTTGAATTCTGACGGCGTTGGCCAACCGCACACTGAAAGATGGGTCGTTATTCATTGTGACCGCTTTTTTAAAATCTGCAACCGCCTCTTTATACTGCCCGCAGGACAGATAAAGATCCCCGCGCTCGATGTATATT
>DYNG01000040.1:5825-6900 GCA_020721165.1 Desulfocapsa sulfexigens | reverse complement strand
GTGTGTCGGGTTAATAGCCTGGCAGGTGGGTTCGATTCCCATGCACTTCCGCCATCTCCTCTGTGCTGTTTACTCTCCTGTGCGCTCCTTACAAACGAGCACCCCATCACCATCCTGCTTCTTGTCTTTTTCGTGGCTCTGCATTTATCAGGAAAAGATCGTTTCTCTTTGCAACTGTAGCGTTCGCGCTCGCAGCCAGATGGAGAAATGAATTTTCGGCTGTCTTTTTTTTTTACATTTTTATCAACGGGTGCCCCATCTCTTCGCGCTGGGCAACGAACTGCTCGGCCACCTTTCTGGCAATGTTTCTTATTCTGCCGATATAGCGGGTGCGTTCAGCGACACTGATTGCTTTACGGGCATCGAGAAGGTTGAAGGTGTGGGAGCATTTCAGACAATAATCATAGGCCGGCAGGATGAGTTTCTTCTCAAGCAGTCGGAGGGCTTCCTGTTCATAGCTGTTAAAGAACGAGATCAACTTTTCGACATTGGCCTCTTCAAAATTAAAGGTGGAGAATTCCACCTCGGCCTGGTGGAATATTTCGCCATAGCTGACGGTCTCATTCCAGGCAATGTCATACACACTATCAACCCCTTGCAGATACATGGCCAGGCGCTCCAGGCCATAGGTGATTTCCACGGTGGTCGGATGCAGATCTATGGAACCGGCCTGCTGAAAATAGGTGAACTGCGTTATTTCCATCCCATCAAGCCAGACTTCCCAACCCAGCCCCCAGGCCCCTAGCGTTGGGGATTCCCAGTCATCTTCGACAAAGCGGATATCGTGTTCGAGGAGATTGAGGCCAAATCGTTTCAGGCTTTGCAAATAGAGTTCCTGGACATCAAGAGGAGATGGCTTAAGTATTACCTGATATTGATAATAGTGCTGCAACCGATTAGGATTATTTCCATAGCGACCATCGGTTGGTCGTCGTGATGGTTGCGGATAGGCGGCTTTCCACGGCTCGGGGCCCAATGCCCGAAGAAGCGTGCCCGGGTGAAAGGTTCCGGCGCCCACCTCCATGTCGTATGGTTGCTGAATGACGCATCCCTGGTCTGCCCAGTAATGATTCAG
>DYNG01000040.1:0-5725 GCA_020721165.1 Desulfocapsa sulfexigens | reverse complement strand
CCATGTCGTATGGTTGCTGAATGACGCATCCCTGGTCTGCCCAGTAATGATTCAGCTCAAGGATAATATCTTGAAAATTCATGAGAATCCCTTTCGGTTTTCATTGTTGAATACAGGGTCAAGAAGGTAGGAAGAAGATCTGTTTCACCACTGTTTGCGCTGCTTCCTGATCGTGATGAGGAAGCAACTGCCGTGAGCGCAAGAACTCTGGTATTTTCTGGCGACAATGTATAAAAGCGAATTAAAATACCATAGCCTGTATCAGCGGTAAATCCTTTTTTCTTTTTTTGTTGTGAAGATACTATGCCGGATCTGTTTCAACTTCCTTCCTTGTCACGAATTCAGGAGATGTTTCGAAAGGCCAAAACGGTCGCGGTGGTTGGTTTTTCACCGAAAGAGAACCGGCCCAGCAACATTGTTGGCCGCTATCTGATGACGGCTGGCTTCCAGGTCTTTCCGGTTAATCCAGGTCATACGGAAATCTGTGGGTTGCCCTGTTATCCTGATCTGGTTTCAATTCCCGTTCCTGTTGATATTGTTGACATCTTCCGTTCCTCCGAATTTGTTTTGCCGGTGGTGGAAGAGGCGATTGCCATCGGGGCCAAGGTGGTCTGGATGCAGCAGGGCGTCATCAATCCAGAGGCGGCGGCCCGGGCTGAACAGGTTGGCATGATGGTGATTATGGATCGCTGTCTTAAAATTGACCACCAGCAGTTCGTGGTCGCATAACTTATTTCTTTCTCACGGTATTATGGAACCGAAGGTATTGCGAATCTGCGGGGCGCGGATGCATAATCTCAAAAATATTTCCGTGGATCTGCCGCGTAATCGCCTGGTGGTTTTTACCGGCTTGTCGGGTTCCGGCAAATCCACGCTTGCCTTTGACACCCTTTACGCCGAAGGGCAACGCCGATTTGTGGAGTCTCTTTCAACCTATGCCCGGCAATTCCTGGGCCAGATGGATAAACCGGATGTGGATTCACTGGAAGGGTTGTCGCCGGCGGTTTCAATTGAACAGAAGACGACCAGTAAAAATCCTCGCTCAACCGTCGGAACGGTCACCGAGATTTATGATTACCTGCGCCTGCTTTTTGCCCGTTGTGGCCGCCCCTGCTGTCCACGATGCGGGCAGGAAATTCGTTCCCAATCCCAGGAAGAGATGGTGAATACGCTCCTGGAGTTGCCTGAAGACACCAGGATTATTCTGCTTGCGCCCCTGGTCACCAACAAGAAGGGGCGGCATGAACAGGTTCTGGCTCGTATCAGGAAGGAGGGGTTTGTCCGAATCAGGGTGAATGGTGAGATTCTTCATGCCGATGAAGTGGAGGCCTTGGATAAAAATCGGTCCAATTCCATTGCCGTGGTGATTGATCGTTTGCAGGTGAAACCGTCGGTGCGTCGCCGCCTGGCGGATTCGGTTCATACCGCCGTGACCCTGACCAGGGGCTTTCTGCTGGTTCATTTTCCAGACGAAAAGGTGTTGGGGAACTCAGAAAAGAAAGGCGGGCGGCCAAGCGAGCAGCTGATGAGTGAACTGGCGGCGTGCCATGCCTGTGGAATCTCCATGCCCCTGCTTTCTCCCCAGCTCTTTTCCTTTAATAATCCCCAAGGCGCCTGCGAAGAGTGTGGCGGCCTGGGGGTGAAGCAGTTTTTTGATCCCGATCTTCTGATTCCCGATTCGTCGCTGAGTCTGACGGAGGGGGCCATTGCCCCTTGGGGAAATCGGTTTGAGAGTTCGTACGCGGGTCAGATGCTGGCCGCATTGGCAAAGCACTATCAGTTTTCCCTGCACACCCAGTATAATGAATTACCAAATGCCATGCAGGAGATCATTTTGCATGGTTCCGGCCCGGAGGAGATCGCCTTTCAATACAACAAAGGAAAAAGAAATCTCCAGTCCGTGCAGAGTTTTGAGGGCGTGATTCCACAGTTGAATCGCCGTTATCACGAGACGCAATCGGCGCTGGTTCGCGATGAACTGGCGCAATATATGAACGAACAGGTCTGCCCCCAATGTCATGGGGCTCGTTTACGCTCTGAGGCCTTGGCCGTGCGGGTGGGAAAATGGTCCATTGATCGTCTGACGGCCCTTCCCATTGAAAAATTACAGGAGGAGCTGGTAAAGATCCCCTTGAATATTCGCGAGCAGCAGATCGGCCAGCCTATCCTGAAAGAGGTTGGTGATCGGGTCTCTTTCCTCAGGGATGTCGGTTTGGGGTATCTCTCCCTGGCCCGTCGTTCTGGCACCCTGTCTGGCGGAGAGGCACAGCGCATCAGGCTGGCCTCCCAGATTGGCTCCCGGCTGGCCGGCGTTCTCTACATCCTGGATGAACCGAGTATCGGGCTTCATCAACGAGATAATCACAAACTTATCAGTACCTTGCAGGAGTTGAGAGATCTGGGGAATACGGTCATTGTCGTGGAGCATGACACCGATACTATTCTGGCGGCTGATCATATCCTCGACATGGGGCCAAGGGCGGGGGTGCATGGTGGAGAGGTTGTTTATAATGGTGGAATTGAGGGATTATTGGCCTGTCGGGAGTCGCTGACCGGTGATTATCTGGCGGGACGGAGAAAAATCGCTGTTCCTGACCGCCGACGACCAGTTGCCGTGGAAAAGGGTGACGCGCTGATTCTGAAAAATGCCTCCATCAATAATCTGCAACAAGTGACAGTTGCCTTTCCATTGAGGGTAATGACCTGTGTGACTGGTGTTTCGGGGTCGGGAAAGAGTTCTCTGGTCATGGAGATGCTCTATCGTCTGACCAAAAAGGGGCTGGAACAACGGATGCCGACAGCGCAACTGGAGGGGGCGCTGTTATCGGGGGTGGATCTGGTGGATAAGGTCATTGATATTGATCAAAGCCCCATTGGTCGCACCCCTCGCTCCAATCCGGCCACCTATACCGGTGTCTTTACCCTGGTGCGCGAGCTTTTTGCGCAAGCGCCGGAGTCCCGGGCCCGAGGGTACAAGATGGGCCAATTCAGCTTTAATATGAAGGGGGGCCGCTGTGAGGCCTGCGAAGGCGAAGGGGTGAACCGGGTGTCCATGCATTTTTTACCGGACATTTTTGTCCTGTGTGACACCTGTCAAGGGCAGCGCTATAATCAGGAAACCCTGGAAATCAGGTATCGTCACAAGAATATCCATGAAGTTCTGGCGATGACGGTGGAGGAAGCCCTGTCATTTTTCCACGCCATCCCTCCTCTCAAAAACCGTCTGCAAACCTTGTTCGATGTGGGCCTGTCCTATATAACACTGGGCCAATCATCTGTCACCCTCTCTGGTGGCGAGGCGCAGCGGGTAAAACTGGCGAAGGAACTGGCCGGTCGGGCCAGTGGCCGGTCCCTGTATATCCTGGATGAGCCAACCACCGGATTGCATCCTGCCGATATTCAGTATCTTCTTGTCGTTCTTGGACGATTGGTGGATCAGGGCAATACGGTGGTCATGATTGAGCATAACCTCGATGTGATCAAAACGGCTGACTGGATCATTGATGTCGGGCCCGAAGGTGGCGATGGCGGAGGAAAAATAATTGTGTGTGGCACACCTGAGATGGTTGCCGGAAGTGTTCGTTCTTTCACGGGACAGTTTCTTCGGCCAGTGCTGGATCAGGAAAAATTGATATAAAGGCGGAGAAATGAATGGTGAAAGCAGCTTTTTCTTTGCGTCCTTCCTCTCTTTCCTTTAATATGGTCACGATTTTTAAGTGGCGTTTATATCGTATCAGAAGTGATAAATTTTTTGTTGACAAAGGTGATGAGAATGACTGAACAGGGGGAGAGGAGTGGGGCTGGCGAGAGTCCGGTGTTTCGGATGCAGAAAATGTATATCAAGGATTTCTCTTTTGAAAATCCCAATGCTCCAGAGGTCTATCGCTTACAGAATTCAGAACCAAAGGTAGAGGTTAATCTGAAATTGCACCACAAAAAGCTGGGTGACGATCATTTTGAAGTCAGCCTGCAAATTACGGCCAAGATCGTGGATAATGGGAATGGTGACAAGACCATGTTTATAATGGAGATTGATCATGCAGCCGTCTATTTATTGAAGAATATCCCGGAAGAACATCTGGAGATGGTACTCAGTGTTGACTGCCCGACCCTGCTCTTTCCTTTTACCCGGCAGATTGTCAGTCAGATGTCGGTGGATGGAGGGTTTATTCCTTTCTTGATGGAACCCATCAACTTTATGGGCCTGTATCAGAATTCCAAACAACAGAAGGCCGCTCAACAGGAAAATTAAAAGAGGATCATCTCTTTCACTTATATTCTTCGACGGTAACTCTTGAATTCTTGCAGGCGACAGGGGAAAAGAATCGTTAAGAGCAGTTGTGTTGAACAGAAAAACATACAATAAAAAAAAGCCCTTGTTCGGAAGAACAAGGGCTTTTTTTATTAGGCTCAGGAATAACTATGGGAGAATTACTGTATGTAGGTGTTAAATCCTACCGGTGGAGGTGAAGTGATCTTGGTTCGTGGGTAGGCGTTCTCAGGAGCGACCTGAAAGGCCGAACTGATAAAGTCGTCCATCAGGGTGGTTGTTCCCTTACGAATGGCCTCGTCAAACAGCGCATCGTATTGAGAATCGGAAAGCACGGTCTCAGGAGAAACCTTCACATCAACCCGGTTAGTCCACACCACATTACCAGTGGCCGTGTCTTGTACCCAAATTCGCATTTGCACAACCGCTTGATCAACACGACCGCTGTTTTTCGCCTGCTCACCCAAGAGGGCCCCAACAGCGCCCCAGGTGATGGTATTGGCATCCTGGCTGCCAGAGATGCCAAGAATTCTGTCGCCGCCATCGGTTGGATCCCAGGGGCCATTGGCATTGTGGCCAATAATGGCGCCATAGGTTGCGCCCGCGATCATGTTATTCCAAGTGTCATACTGATCGGTATCGGCAAAGCCAAAGGCAAACTGGCTGGTGGTGCCGGAAATAAAGGGCAGGATTCCTCGTTTCCAGGGGGCCCAGCTATGCTCCTGGCGGGTCTTGAACTCAAGGATTCGTCCACGGACAATATAGTCGGCGTTGAATTTCCGCCCCAGTTTGGTAATGGTCTGCTGGGTAAGACCATGAGTGCCAGGGCTGGCGGCAATTTGATTGTCGCGCTGAGTTTGTTGCTCGGCGATATAGCCACGAATTTGGTCTTTCATGACATCGCCCCAGTCACCGCTCAGCTCATTGCTGAGCGATATTGAATTATTCTGCTCATAGGCAACCAGGCTGATGATGGACTGGTCAACCATATAGGCAAAAACATCTTCCTGAACGGGGAGGCTGAAGCCATTGGTAACCAACCGGTCGGTCAGGGATTCGGTAATGGCCATATCACGACGATGGGCGGCGGCAATGGAGTCAGCGTAGGTGTAGTCAGCAAAAGGGAGAATGACAATGGATTTCCCCTTGCCAGGGGCGTTGGGGCCCGCTGTTTGTGATACATTGAGGGTCTCAACCACAGTTTGACCGCAACCGCTGAGCAGCAAAAGTGTTAAACCAGTCAATACGAAGTGTGAACGCTTCATGGTACTCTCCCTGTAAAAAAGGTGTTTATGTCTTGTAGATGTGTGTTTGTAAAGGATTAGATGATCCGTGGTTTGAGCAGGATAATCAGCTCTCGTTTATTTTTGATTTTTTCTTCATAACCGAAAAGGTACTTGACCAGAGGGACTTCACCCACAATCGGCGCAAAATTTTCCTGGTCATCATTGACAT
>DYNG01000039.1 GCA_020721165.1 Desulfocapsa sulfexigens | reverse complement strand
AATCTGCCCGCGATGAGGAAGAAAAAGGGCAGAACTCTGGGCGCATCCCGCCATCGGCCAGCAAAGACACAGGGCCAGGAAGAGAAGGGTCAGCCCTTTAGGGCGGCGGAGAGAGAAACGGCAAGGAAACAGGGGGGGGATCACGGTTTGTCTCTCAAGGCCGCCGCCAGTTCGCAGACGGCCATGGCATAACGGTTGGAATTATTCCAGGCGGTGATGGCCTGGAAATTCGGATAGCCGGCGATATAGCGGAAACCGCCGCCGGTGAGGGGGTTTTTTTCCAGGCCGACAATGGACAGTTTTTTGTTTTCAGGGGGCGGGGGTAGTTGAATCCCTTGAGTCCTGCCGACCAGTTGCCAGTCCACCCGGCTCTTGGTGCCTTGCTGGCTGGCATCAATTAAGGCCTGCCCTTTGAGTTCATCGCCCAGCTCAACAAAGCAGGGAGCGTCAAGGGTCCAATGGGAGCGGTGGAGATAATTGGCGATGGAGGCCAGGATGTCACTGGTCGAGGAAAAGACATCGCGCCGGCTGTCGCCATCAAAACTCAGGGCATATTCACGATAACTGGAGGGGATAAATTGCGTTTGGCCAAAGGCCCCGGCGTAGGAACCGGTGATAGTCAGGGTGTCAAATCCATTTTCACGACAGAGAAGAAGATAGTCAATGAGTTGGCCGCGAAAGAACTGGCTGCGGCGCGGATAGGCGTCAAAAAGGGTATTGAGGGTCTTGAAGACCCCGAAGTTGCCTTTATGCTCACCAAAACGGGATTCAATGCCCCAGATGGCCACCACTATTTCTCGATCTACCCCTATTTCCTTCTCGATTCGCTCCAAAACCGGCTGCTGATTTTTTAACTCCTGCTGTCCCCGTGCAATCACGGCTGGAGTGATAAAGAGAGGCCAGTAGGTATAGTAGGGTTTTGACTCCCACTGCTTGTCCATCAGCTCCAGCACCTTTTTATCAATGGCGCTTCCGGCAAAAAGGCGATCTATATCTGCCTGGGAAAATTGATGCTTATCTCGCAGTTCCTTGAAAAGCGCCTGGTATTTTTCCTGCTGAAGGTTGATTGCCTGACCGTCATTGACCAGGTCTGCGGCCTTGGGCGGTTTGCCTTCCTGGGCAAAGGCCTCGGGATAAGAGACGGACAGGCTGAGAAACAGCATGGTTGCAAAGCAACAGATGAAGCGGGAGAAAAGAAAAATGGCAGACCTCTTGGGAGTGGACGGCAGGCGGTTGAGCCTTTTTATATTCAAGCGATACCCCTTGCCGGCTACTCGGCGCGACGGGTTATCATGGGTGAGCGGCTCCGCCTGGTTGGCATTGAATTGGCGCTCTGGTTGCACTATGAATATCCTTGAGGCCGATTTCAGGAGTGATCGGCAAACGATGCCTGAAAGGCGGCAATAAAATCATCCAGCATGGGGGCTGGCAACCGGTTAATGCCCGCTGCCGCCGCTCTTCCGCCTCCACTGGGGAAGGCTCGACACAGAGTATCCGCATTTTTACGATCCGTCAATGGAGCCCTGACGCTGATGCGCAGGGTGGCATCAGCATTGGTGGTAATCAGCGCGTGGGCCGCCTCCTTTTTTTCCCGGGCCTTCTGGTTGGCGAAAACCCCGGAGATCCGTCGGGCCCAAGGGGCATCGGGAAAATGGAAGATCCGGTTTCTGTTGCCCGGATTGATAACCGGTTGTTGCAAGGCCATTTCCATATCCTGGTGAAAGCCCTGGCGCAAAATAGTGAGTTCGGGGGCAGTGGCAATAAAATCAAAGGGATCGGCAAAGGGAATTATCGCCCGATAGAGATCCGCCGGATGAATGAGAAGGTCGGCCAGAGATTCTCCGTAACCGTTATAATTCATCAGCTCACCCAGCTCCAGCAACTGCTCGATGCGCGGTTCGCTGAGAGCCATCGGGCCTGCAAGTTGGCGCGCGGCATCATGAAGATTGTCGCCAAAGGCCCCAACCACGGCCCATTGCCAGAAACGACCCTGGAGCAGGGAATTGACAATGAGTGAGGTGCAGATATCAGCGGCCGGATTGATATGGGTTGTCAGTTCCGGCCATTGAGGAATGGGGCCGGAGAAATGATGGTCAAGATAGAGTACCCGATTCCCGCGATGATCGAGTATCGTCTCCACAAAGGGGCGATTGTTCTCGAAGGAAAGATCAAGAACCGTCAAAGAACTGTTTGTCACCTCCTGCAATGAAGCCAGCAGGGCAATATCCCGCTTGACGCCGGTAATCAGGATGGCATCAGGAACAGGCGACTGCCGGCGGAGCTGGTGTAAAGCGCAGATCCCGTCGGCATCGCCATTAAAGATGTCATAGTGTGTCACCAACAACCGGCTCTCCCATCAGAGATCAACACCCAGGGAGTTCCCCAGATTGGCAAGACTAAACAGCAGCATAATGGTATGGTCGCCTGGAGTATAATTGGAGCGCAATTCAACCGCCCAGCAGGCAGGATTATAGATCAGGGAAATATTTTGCTCAATGGTCTCAGACTGGGAGAGTGAGTGCTCAATCCGATACGACGCGGCGACTGAATCAATAATTTTGGCCTGGGCGGCGACATTAATCTGATGGCTTTCACCCAGTCCGAGATAACTCGGATAAAAAAAGCTGTAAGCGCCGAAATTGTCCCGACTGTTATAGGGAGAGCCTTCGATCTTTGAAATGTCGCTATAGAGATAATCAATGGCCAGTGAGTCGCCGCGACTAGTGCGAAAATTGCTGGACAGGTCGTAAAATGTCACACCTTCTCCATAGATGCCAACATCAGTTTCGTAAGAAAGGGAGAAGTAGTCCGCTGGTGTCCAACCCAGCTTCAAGCTGACCGGAGTTAAGGGCTGATCTGTATATTCATTACGAAGATCATAACTTTCCCAGATCTTGAAATAACCAAAATCCCGACCGGACCCTTTATGGGTAGCACTGAAGACTTCAAAGAAATTGTCAATGCCGTAAGTTATAGCATTACTTTCAGGAATACGATCAACGGCATCAAAGAGGGGAAGATCTTCTTGATCCGTTTCCGGGAGATAGTCGTATTGGAGGTACGGGCGCAGACGATGATCCCAACTGCTGATCCCGCTGCTGTTAAAATCAAAATTGCGCAACAGAGTGGTTCCCACCTCTCCATGCAGATTCAACAGGGTTCGATTCTGGTTGTCATCATTGTTCCAGATCCCGTCGCCATAGGTCTGCACCATATAGGAGGTATTGCGCACACCAGCCTCAGCCCGTGATTCAAGATAGGGGCTCAAGGGGACGGGCACGCTCACTCGTGGAAACAGGTCAAGGCGTTGACCGCCTACCCCGTCATCCCGCCAGTAATTTACATAATTGGCATCCCAGTCCAGGGCAAAAGACGACTCGGCGATGGGCACCGATCCGGTAAAATCCAGGCCTGGCATTTTCCAGAGCGGGGTGGGGCTGGTCTTGAACCAGCGGACATCATTGACGGCCAGCAGGTTGGTCGTGAGTGACATGGAGTCCCAGGCCTTGAGGACTTTAACCGTATTGAAGCGCTGATCGTCGGTTTGGCTCTGAAAGTCCCGGCCGTAGACCGAGAGAAACCGGTTCCTGGTCTGGGTATAACCGGTGATACCGGTATTAAATTCGGTCAGATAATCACGGTCGGAGACAATATCGAGATCAATTCGAGTATACCAGTCATTCTCCAGATCGTGGTCAATTTTGCCCCGCAACCAGTATCGTTCCGCATTGGTATGAGTATATCCGGTGTCATGGTAGTAGTCGGTTTCAGATGGGTCAGAGAGCTTGTCATCGAGATAACTGGCCATGAGTGTGCCTTTTTGCGACTCTCCCAAGACGAAGCGAAACTCCATCCCCGGCATAACGCCCCGATTGACGAAATATTCGGGAAAAAGAGTGACATCTGTCGAATCCGACAGGTTGACAAACAGGGGCAGGTTGGCGCCAAAACCATTGTTGTCGGAGATGGACACTTCAGGGAATAACAGTCCGGTCTGTCGGGTGTTTTTAGCCGGTAAAATCAGCCAGGGTGAATAGAGAACGGGGACATCCTTGATCCGGAAGGTGGCATTTTTCAGCACAGCATAGCCGCCTTCAGTAATGGTCGTGTCGGTGCTGGCAAGGCTCCACGGTGGAGTTTCGTTGTCCTGCAATTTACAACTGATGACCCAGCCGTTCTCTATATGATAGGTATTGAAGCCGGTCTTCTCGATTTTGGTTCCCTCAACATGCAGATCCAGGGCTTTGCGCAGAATGGTGGCATCGGCAAACGAGGCGGTTTCCTTGTTGAGATCCATAGAGCCGGTTTCGGCCTTGATTTCATCATTTGCCCCTTTGATGGAGATATGACCACGAGCCTTGATGGAACCATGCTCCGTGTCATAAGCAATCCAGTCGGCCTTGATGGTGACCTTATCGTCAAAGCGGGGGGTGTTGTTTTTGGCGAGCTGTTCACCGGTGACGACTTCAGGCTCGGTCCCAGATTCTTCAAGAAGTTCCGCCCATTGCTGTTTTTTTACCTGCCCTGCCGGTGGCTCAGGAGGAAGCTGTTCTCGCTTGATAAGCACAACATTGCCTTCGGCGATGATGGATTTGGGATCATCGTAACGGGTAATTTTGTCAGCGGCAATCTGCCACTCTTCGGTATTGACGGTTTCGGCGAGGGCAATACTGACGGGCAGTGACAAGGCAATCAAGGAGCTCAGGCAGAAAAGACGGCTGGCACGGGCAGAATAGGTCTTGGTCACAGGGGGCACTCCTTTACGAAAAATAAAGAGCAGGATGAACTTTTTTGAGACCAGGGCTTCGTTCGGAAAATTTTTCGTCACCGCTCTGTGGCCTGCTCAGAATTTTATTCTTTGATATTATATGGATATCCGCATTAATTTTATCTGCAGGTCTCGCATGGCCCACAAACTCCCGATAAACCAGAGCCTCTGGGTAGTAAAAAATATACGAAATAATTTGATTTTACTTAATCAGATTAAATGTTTCAAGTGATTCTCCATAGAAAGTATCTTTCCTGTCATTTTTATGGAATTATGGCCCCTGCCAGCAGGCTCCGTTCCGGCGGTGAGTGGGCGAGTCGGGACCTTTATTGCTCCTGTCTGGCCAAGGACGCCGATGACGATTTCCCTTGATAATGAGGGGTTATGGTTTATTATACAAAAAAGATGGTTGTGATCGTGAGGGTGCGTGGCCCCTGAACTTCTTCAGAACGCCTTAAGGGATTCGGAAAAAATGAAATATCTTTTTGGCCCGGTCTATTCACGACGGCTTGGTTACTCCCTGGGAATTGATCTGCTTCCGCCTAAAATCTGTTCCCTCAATTGTGTCTATTGTGAAGTTGGCCCGACGACCGATCTGACCTGTGAGCGCCAGGAATTTGTTCCCACGGCCGATATCTTGCGGGAAATTGATCAGGTTCTGGCCCAGGGGGTGGGCAGCCGCCCCATTGATGTTTTTACCTTGACGGCCATGGGCGAGCCCACCCTGCACAGTGGGCTTGGCGAAATAATTGCCTACTTGAAGGCCAGAACCGACAAGCCTGTGGCCCTTCTGACCAATGGCACCCTCTTTGCCGACCCTGAAGTGCGGGCGGCGGTGGCGGGCGCTGACATTGTGATTCCCTCCCTTGACGCGGCCAGGCAGGAGAGTTTTGAGCGGGTGAATCAACCCGCCAAAGAGCTTGATCTGGAGAAGATAATAGCTGGTCTTGCCCTGTTCACGCGGGAATTCAAGGGCGAGGTCTGGCTGGAGATTCTTCTGGTGCGGGATATGAATGACAGCCTCGAAGATCTCCAGGCCCTGCAAGAGGCGGTGCGCCGGATTGATCCGACTCGGGTGCAGCTTAATACCGTGGCCAGACCACCCATGGATGAGAGGGCGCGGCCGGTAAGCCCGGAAAAGATGCGACAGGCGGCGGCAATGATGGCCGAGGGCTATAACGGCCAGGTGGATATCCTGGTGGATTTTCAGGCAATGGCTCAAAAAGAGGCCGCTCGCGTCCAGAAGCAGTCAGCCCTCCTGAGCAGAGAAATAGCCGCCCTGCTGCAACGACGGCCCTGCCCGTTGATGGAGATTGACAAGGCCCTCTTTATCAATGACAGCCAGTTGACCCTGGCCTGTCTGCAGTCGTTGATGGCGGACGGGCGAGTCGAAAAAACCGTGCATAATGGCAAAGAATTTTATCAGTTTGTACGACCCGCCCTGGAGCAGAAGTAACGGGTGATAATCGTTGCGTTGCGAACGGGGTGTGTGGATGCGAACGGGAAAAGTGAAGGCAGGAGCGCTGGATTACAGGGCTCCTGCCATGAAAGGAGCCAGCTGCTGTTGAAGTGGCTTCTCATTATTTTTGAAGTTCAGTCGGCTCGGCTGAGAGGCCTGAACTTCGTGGTTGATCCGGGAATATTATTAAGATTAACAAGATATTCCCGAGTCAGAGGAAAAATGGATGACAGAAAAGAAAACCGGGTCTGAAGAACGACCGGTCATAGAGACGAAGGCGGAACAGGAAGAAAAAAAACCAAAGGCCCCCCGCCAGCCTCAGCGTCGGAAACGAGCGGTGAGCAATGGCGTGGCGGAAAACCAGGGGGAGCAGATCGGCCCGGAGGGGGCCACCGGCCCGGAAGCGCCTGCATTACCGGCCAAGCCGCCACGACGGATGGGGCGGCCCCGCAAGAAAATTGAGGTTCTGCCTGCTGCGGAAGCAGAAGGAGCGGAGATCAGTTCCGTTTCCGCCGCTGATGCCGGGACTGATCCGGTTGCCTCTGTTCCCAAAAAACGACCAGGGCGGCCTCCCCGAAAAAAATTGCCCGCTGTGGCGAGCAGTGACAACCAGGGAGGGCTTTCTACAGAGTCCTCGGTTCCGGGGGCAGGTGATGATGGGCCCACGAGCACGACTGTGTCCCAAGAGGCTATGGTTGCGCCTGAGGCGGG
>DYNG01000038.1 GCA_020721165.1 Desulfocapsa sulfexigens | reverse complement strand
CGTGTACGCAAAGGCAGCGCCGGTAAAATCAAGGGCATTGGCGCGCATGGTGCAGCCATACTCTTTGACCAGCTGTGGACTGCCGGAGATATAATCCGCCTGGCGGTGGGTCTCCAGGGTCTGGGTGATGCGGCTATCATGCCTCTGGGCCAGGGCCGTGTAGGCCTCGATATTGCGGGAGGGATCAAAGACCATGCCCTCGCCCCGGGAGATCAGCAGATAACTGCATGAGCCTTTACCAGGACGGACACATTGATAAAGGCTGTAATTGTCCGTATCGGCATTGATTTTCTTTGCAACCAGGGCATTTCCCCAACTGACAATCCCTTCCTGCAGGTAGCCGACATCGCTAAATCCGTGTTCACAGAGCAGGTCGGCCACGAATTTGGCCGAGCCCTCCTTGGCGCAGACGATGCGAATTTTCTGACCCTGGGGCACCAGCGCCAGACAGCCTTTGGCATCTTCAATAAAATTAAAATAGGGAATGTTGAGGTAGGGGAAAAATGAGGGAGCCTCGACGCTGAATTTAGCAAAATCGTTGGCGTTGCGCACATCCAGCAGGACAAAATCAGGGGCGCCGCTCAACCAGTCAAACAGCTCATTAGCGGTGTATAAAAACGGTAGGTTTTTTTCCAAGTTTGCCATCTCCCTTTATCCCTGCGCAACCGGCTCGGCATTGGCCTCGGTCTTCTGGGCGCCTTCCGTGGGCAGGCCAAAGCCCATGCGGACTTTATTTTCAATATCCGCAAACATTTCCGGGTGTTCGGTCAGATATTTTTTGGCATTTTCCCGGCCCTGGCCGATTCGTTCATCGTTATAGGAGTACCAGGAGCCGCTTTTGTTGACGATATCATTGTCCACGGCCAGATCCAGGAGATCGCCGATCCTGGAAATGCCCTCGCCATAAATAATATCAAACTCCGCAGTCTTAAAGGGCGGCGCCACCTTGTTTTTGACCACCTTGACCTTGGTGCGATTACCGATCACATTATCCTGTCCCTCTTTGATGGAGGCGATCTTGCGAATATCAAGGCGGAGTGTGGAGTAGAATTTCAGGGCATTTCCGCCGGTGGTGGTCTCGGGATTGCCGAACATGACCCCGATTTTCATCCGAATCTGGTTGATAAAGATGAGAATGGTATTGCTACGACTGAGCACGCCGGTGAATTTACGCATGGCCTGCGACATGAGCCGGGCCTGCAAACCCATGTGCGAGTCGCCCACATTGCCATCAATCTCGGCCTTGGGCACAAGGGCGGCCACCGAGTCAATGACAATAACATCAATGCCGCCGGAGCGGATCAGAATCTCGGCAATCTCCAGGGCCTGTTCGCCATAATCGGGCTGCGAAACCAGCAGATTATCAATATCCACACCCAGGCGACCGGCGTAGGCGGTATCCAGGGCGTGCTCGGCGTCAATAAAGGCGGCATTGCCCCCTCGTTTCTGGGCCTCGGCCACGACATGCAGGGCCAGGGTGGTTTTTCCTGAAGATTCAGGGCCATAGATCTCGGAAATCCGGCCTTTGGGGAAACCGCCCACCCCCAGGGCAATATCCAGGCTCAGGACGCCGGTGGGAACGACAGGTATCCGTTCTGTTTCATGGCTGCCCAGGCGCATGATCGAGCCCTTGCCAAACTGTCGTTGAATCTGGCTGATAGCGTTATCAATACTGTCAGCTCTGTTTTTGGTGATATCCGGCGCGGCCATGGCGATGCTCCCTGAAGATGTGAAATGAAAAGGAAAAAATTATTCGGTCTTTGACTGTAGCAGGTATTTTCGGGTCAGGTCAAGGGCTGTTTTGGCGGTGATGGTTTGAATCTGCTGGCGGTTACCCAGGAATTGATAGCGATGAACTTCCCGGTGCCCCCTGACCGCCAGAGCGATAAAAACCGTGCCGACTGGTTTATTGGCGGAACCGCCGTCGGGGCCGGCGATACCGGTGACGGCGAGACCGATATCGGCTGAGCTCAGGGCGCGGATTCCCGTCGCCATAACTGTGGCCGCCTCGGCGCTGACGGCGCCATATTTGGCCAGCAGCTCCCCGCTGACGCCCAAGGCCTCGGTTTTCATTGAGTTGGCATAGGCCGTGACTCCCCCCAAAAAATAGGAGGAGCTACCCGGGGTCTGGGTAAAGAGATGGCCAATCAGCCCTCCGGTACAGGACTCGGCGGTGGCCACCGTGAGCTGGGCGGCTTGCAGCAGTTGGCCGGTCACGGAGGCCAGCGAATCCTCGTCATGGCCATAGATTGCATGGCCGAGGGCCTGTTCAACGGCCGTGCAGGCCGCCGCAAAAACAGGCTGAGGGCGGCTACCCGCTGCTGCCCGCAAAATAAGGCTCAGATGGACTTCCGGGAAGACCGGATAGTAGCCGATGCTGATCTCTGTCGGTAAGGCCAGGGCCTCGATCTGGCGATTGATGAACGCCTCTTCCCGGCCAAAGATTTTATACAGTCGCTGGCAGGTGAGAACAGCCGGTTCCGGGTTCCAGTCCGCCAGGCGGGGAATGACCTGGTCAATCAGCAGGATCTGCATCTGCTCCGGGATACCGGGGAGAAAAAAGATCGGTTTCTGGTCGTGGATGAGCAGGTATCCCGACATTTTTGATCCCAGAGAGAGGGCCTCGGCCCCCTGGGGAAGCCAGGCCAGTTTTTCCAGGGGATCCATGGGCGGGGCATCAATGCTGTGAAGATGATGGCGGATCTGGGCCAGCAGGTCAAGATTGGGAATGGTGGGCCGGTGCAGGGCGAGGGCCACGGCTTCGGTGGTCAGGTCATCATCGGTGGCCCCCAAGCCGCCGGTGACCAGGACAAAATCGGCCCGCCTGATGGCCCGCTTGAGGGCCAAACCAATCAGTTCCGGGGCATCGCCGATGGTGTGCATGGCCAGAATCTCATAGCCGGCGGCAAAGAGATGGCGGGCGGCAAAGGCGCTGGTGCTGTTGATGATGCGGCCCGAGGTCAACTCGTTGCCAACGGCGATGATTTCACCCTGCATGGCTATCCTCGCCAATATCGCCAAAGACCTGAAACGATGGTGGGGTCGTTGCCGACCAGACACATTCGGTCAGGGTGAGCGGCACAACCGTGTTCATGAGCGCCCGAGGGCCGTAAAAGCTGACCGGAATGTAATTGTCGGTAAAGCCCTTGAGGCAACCATTCGCGGCCCGCTTGTGTTCAACCAGGGTTGGCCGGGCGCTGCCCAGGAACCGGCGGTAGAAGCGCTCTCTCTTCTCGCTATCCAGTTGCCGAAGACGGGCCACCCGCTCATCCTTGACCGGCTGGGCAATCTGCTGGTCAAAGGCGGCGGCCAGGGTGCCGGGGCGCTGGGAATAGGGGAAGACATGGAGATAGGAGCAGTCAAGTTCGTCAATCAAGGCACAGGTCTGGGCAAAATGGGCAGCCGTTTCACCCGGAAAACCGACCAGCACATCAATGCCGATGGCCGCCTCCGGGAGCAAGCGCCGGCATTTTTCGATGACGCTCTGAAACTGTTGGGCGCTATAGCCCCGCTTCATCCGTGCCAGGATAGTATCATCGCCGCTTTGAAGAGGAATATGGAGGTGGGGCAGGAAGTTTTTCTGTTCGGCCATCAGGCCCAGCAGCTCGTCGCTGATCTCCTTGGGCTCGATCGAGCTGAGGCGAAAGCGGGTATCGGGCAGGCTGCGGCAGAGTTCCCGCATCAGGCGGGCGCAATCCATTTTTCCCTGGGCAGGGGCCGCCAAATCTCTCCCATACTGGCCGACATGGATCCCGGTGACCACCATCTCCTTGTAGCCTTCGGCGGCAAAAACAGCGGCCTGCTCCAGAACTTCAGGCAGGGGCAGGCTGCGGCTGGGGCCTCGGGTGTAGGGAATGATGCAGTAGGTGCAGAAGTTGTTACAGCCATCCTGAACCCGCAGGCTGGCCCGGGTGCGCTCGCCAAAATGACGGACCGGCAGGCGGCAGATCTCTTTTTTTTGGGAGATACGATCCATGAGGATCGTTAAATCACAGGGCTTTTCGCAGAGGGCGGCTTCCACCAGCCGGTCTTTATTGCCGTTGCCGACAATACACAGGGGCTGGTTAATCATTTTGACCAAATCCTGGGCCGCCAGTTGCGAATAACAGCCGGTAATAACGATTCTGGCCCCTGGATGTCTGCGCATAAGCTGGCGCACCGCGTGCCGCGACTGGGTTCCAGCCTTGGCCGTCACCGCGCAGGTGTTGATCACAATGATGTCCGCCGTCTCCTTGCCCTGGGCCATCACGCAACCGGCCCGCTCAAATCCGGTCTGAAAGGCGGCGGATTCATACTGGTTGACCTTGCAGCCCAGGGTTGTGATCGCTATTTTTTTCATTTTTTCCTGTTCATCAGTCAGGGTTTGAATTCCTTAGGAGCCATTACGAAATATCGTGGCCTCGTTATTTTTTTCAGCGACTTAGACAATCTCACCGCAACCGACCACCCATTCCTGATCGTAGATGACAGCGAACTGACCGGGGGTGATGGCTCGTTGTGAGTGGACAAACCGGATTTACCAACGCTGGTCATTGATCCTTTTCATTCTCGCTGGCGCCCCCTGGTGCCGGTAGCGGATTTTGACCTGATACTCGCGGTCGGCATCCGGGGGCTGTTCGGTCAGCCAGTGGGGGGCGGCCATGATCAGGTGATCGCGGAGCAACTCTTCTTCCTTGCCGACAATAACATTTCTGGTCAGGGGGTCAAGCCCGATGACGAACCAGGGTGTGACATCGGCAATCCCCAAGCCCCGTCGCTGACCAATGGTGTAATGAAAGATTCCCCGGTGGACGCCCAGTTGTCGGCCATCACTGCTGACAATGGCCCCGCTCTGCTCGGCCAGGGGAATCCGCTCGGTCAGGAATTGCCCGAGGGTGGTGGCTTCCAAAAAACAGACATCCTGGCTCTCCTGACCGCGAAAACCGGTCAGGCCCTGGCTTTCAACCAGGCGGTACACGCCTTCCTTGTCCATGTCTCCCAGGGGAAAGAGGCAGCGTTGGAGTTGCTGCTGCCGCAGGCGAGCCAGAAAATAGGACTGATCTTTGACGGGATCGTGACCTTGGCCCAGATGCCAGGCTCCGCCTTGTTGGGCAATCCGGGCATAATGGCCGGTGGCCATTGCCTCCATCCCGCGAGCCAGGATAGTTTCCATGAACAGGCCGAATTTGATGGCCTGATTACAGAGCATGCAGGGATTGGGGGTGTGTCCCTGCTGATAACTCCTGGTAAAATAGCGCAGAACCAGTTCGTCAAAAGCAGCGCGAAGATCAATCACCTCCAGGCTGATGCCCAGGCGCTGCGCCACCGTCCGGGCCTTATGTTCCTGAATGGCGCCATCAGGCCCAGAAGATTCTCCCAGACGCATGAAAAAACCGTGAACCTCATATTCCTGGTGGAGAAGCAGGGCTGCGGCAGTGGAATCCACACCCCCGCTCAGGGCGACGCCGATTTTTTTTTTAGGCTGTATGCCCCTTGTTCCTTGCATTCCCGTTCTGTGTCCAGTAAGTCATAAAGAGAATTTTCTCTTGGCGCGGTTATTCGTTCACGAATCCCGTTCATCGGGGCGAGAAAATCCATACTACCATGAATATGCAGTTTTCGACACATCCTTCTCCTGACGGGCAATAAGAAATGAGCCGTGAGAAAAGAGAGGAAAGGCCCGGCCAGCCCATCATTCCCGAACTGCTGGCCCCAGCCGGAACCTTTGAAAAACTGGTGACCGCCATTCATTATGGGGCGGATGCCGTCTATCTTGGCGGCCAGCAGTTCAGTCTGCGGGCCAAGGCCGGAAATTTCAGCCCCGAGGCCCTGGCCGATGCGGTCAGCTATGCCCATGCCCGCCGGATCAAGGTCTTTGTGACTGCCAATATTCTGGCCCATAATCAGGATTTTGACGGGCTGGATGACTATTTGCTCTCCTTGCGGAAACTGGCGGTGGACGGCCTGATTATTGCCGACCCCGGCATACTCCTGCGGGCCCGCCAGATTGTGCCGCAGCTTCCCATCCATCTCTCCACCCAGGCCAATGTCACCAACTCGGCGGCGGCCTCCTTCTGGCTGTCGCAAGGGGCGGTGCGGCTCAATCTGGCCCGCGAACTCTCTTTGACCGAGATTATCCAGATTCGGGCCCAGGTGACAGGCGAGCTGGAGATCTTTGTGCATGGGGCCCTCTGCATCTCCTATTCCGGTCGCTGTATGCTTTCCAACTATCTGACCGGCCGGGATGCCAATCAGGGAAACTGCGCCCATCCCTGCCGCTACAGCTATGCCTTGACCGAAGAGAAGCGGCCCGGCCAGTATTTTCCGGTGGAAGAAGATGAGCGCGGCACCTATATCTTTAATTCCAAAGACCTGTGCCTGCTGGAGCGATTACCAGAGCTGGTGGCCGCCGGAGTCAACGCCCTGAAGATCGAGGGGCGGATGAAGTCTATTTTTTATGTCGGGGGGGTGGTGCGGATCTACCGGGCGGCCCTTGATTATCTGGCCTCCCTGCCCGCCGAGGCCTGGCGGGAGCCGACAGCCATTACCCTGCCCCCGGTCTTTATGGAGGAAATTGCCCGCACCGGCACTCGTGGTGGCAGCGAAAACTTTTTTGATGGTCGGCCTGGCAGCGGCGAGATGATCTATCACAGCTCCCGGGAAGAACAGACGGCGCTGCCGGTGGCAGTGATCAAGAACCAGGGCCAAGAGCCTCTGGTGGAGATCAGGAATGTGCTGAAAACGGGGGATGAGATAGAATATATGCTGCCGGGCATTGCCGTGATTCCGCTGACGGTCGTGGCCATGCGCACCGAACAGGGAGAGCCGGTGGCACGGGCCAATCCCGGCAACCGCGTTTTTCTGCACACCGCCCCCCCCTTGTCGGCTGGCGCCGAGAATGGCATCCTGCGCGCGGCTGTTTGCAGGAAGTAACCCTGGTTTTATTGGTGGCTGAATTTTTTATTTTTCTCTTATTCACACTTGATGGCCTCGCAAAACGACATCATGCCTGCGTAGGCGGGTATCCAGAAGCAGGTAGCATATTAAAAAGACT
>DYNG01000037.1 GCA_020721165.1 Desulfocapsa sulfexigens | reverse complement strand
CAGTCGAATATAGCGTCACCTATTGGCGGGACGGTGACCATGAGGTTGATTTTGTGATTGCCAGAGGGCGCGACATCTGGGCTATCGAGGTAAAGAGTGGTAGAAGCGGCAAGGCTGCGGGGCTGACTCGTTTCCGGGATCGCTACCCCGAGGCGCAGACGCTCCTGGTGGGTGCCCAAGGTATTCCGTTGGAGGAGTTTTTCTCTAGAAATATTGAGGGATGGTTGATATGACCATCGGCCAGCCAGAAAGAGCAACACAGAACCGCGTTATCGCACTGTTCATGGACGAACTCGGCTATCGCTACCTCGGCGACAAGATCGACTTGCCGAACAACAGCAACATCCAGGAAGCACTTATCACCGAATACCTTGCCAAAAACGGCTACACCCCGGCACAGATCAGTATGCAGATCCATTTTTAACTGCTGTCGGCTTCACCTCGCGCAACTACCTAATGTTGTTCCCGCACATTGCGTATACTGAACAGTGTGCTATGCTTTTAACGCAAGAAACTGCGTATACCGATGAAACCGTACCAGACACCTGCAACCCTGCAATTGAGAGGAGCACGGAGTAATGACAACTATCACGACCTCCGTCTTTGACCTGCTGAAGATCGGGCCGGGACCATCCAGCTCCCACACCATCGGGCCGATGAAGGCCGGATTTGACTTTTTTACTCTGATGCAGGCCTTGTTGCCGGAACAGCAGGCTGCAGCAACCACGCTACAGGTACAGCTGTATGGTTCGCTGGCAGCCACAGGCAAAGGGCATGGTACTGATCGGGCCGTTGTTGCCGGTCTGCTTGGACAGTCACCTGAAACCTGTCCGCCGGATTTTCTTGATTCAATCAGCCTTGAACAAACGAACCGGATCATGATCAGGCTGGGCAACCGACAGCTTGCATTTCAAGCTTCGGCTTTACTCTGGGATGACCAGCAGCATGGATACCCATTCAGTAATACCATGGTGATACAACTCTCCGGTGAGGCCGGGATCATTCTTGAAAAAGAATATTACTCGGTGGGTGGAGGTTTTTTGCAGTGGAAAGGCTGGCAGGAACCGCAGCGCGGTGCCCCCTGTTATCCCTATGAAAATGCCGAACAGCTATGGAAGCAGCTGAAGAAGCACCGACTGAAACTTGATGAGCTGATGCTGGCCAATGAAATTGCCATTACCGGCTTGAAGGAAGTAGCGATTAACGCCCAGCTTGACCGGATTATCAAGGTGATGGAAGATTCCGTGCAACGGGGTGTGCATACCGAGGGGTATCTGCCCGGTCCGATCGGGCTGCACCGCAAGGCTGCCCTGATGTTTCAGCGGGCAAAGGAGCTGCCGCAAAACAGCGAGCGGCTGCTGCTTTACCTCTGTGCCTATGCCTTTGCCGCAGCAGAGGAGAACGCTGCCGGGCATATCGTGGTTACCGCACCAACCTGTGGTTCTGCCGGTGTGCTACCGGCAGTGGTGCATCTGTTGCGTCAGCATCAGAAACGGTCCCTTGAAGCGGTGCGCAAGGCGCTGCTTGGCGCAGCGGCAATCGGTTTTATCTGCAAGCAAAACGCCAGTATCTCCGGGGCTGAGGTGGGCTGTCAGGGAGAGATCGGGGTTGCCTCAAGCATGGCTGCTGCACTGGTCGCCCTTGCTAACGGCTGCGATGTGCGTATAGCGGAGAATGCCGCCGAGACCGCACTGGAACATCATCTGGGCATGACCTGTGATACGGTGAAAGGCTATGTGCAGATCCCCTGTATTGAGCGGAATGCCATGGGGGCGGTCAAGGCCTGGACCTCGTATCTGATAGCCCGTGAAGGTCTGCCTGACTGGCATATCGTGGGGATTGACAAGGCGATTGAGGCGATGAAGCAGACCGGTCGGGATATGAAATCTGAATACCGGGAAACAGCCCAGGGGGGCTTGGCCCGCTGTTGCTGACAGGACAATGAAAGGAACCATCCAATGCATGAAAAACCATCAGTGCTGCAGATCATAAGTATCGGTTTTCTGATAGTGGGCAACCTGATCGGTGCCGGTATTCTGGCTCTGCCGATAAATACAGGACTGGCCGGATTTTTTCCGTCACTTTTAGGGCTGTTTGTAACCAGCGCAGCCATGTACTATTCCGCCATCATACTGAGTACCGAGGCGGTCTCCCGTCAGGAATCCACCTTTAATTATCCCAGCCTGTATCAGACCTATCTCGGCACTGCCGGTAAGTGGGTGGCGGTGCTGGCCAACCTGATCATTCTCTACGGCCTGCTGACCGCTTACCTGACCGGTATTACCTCCATTATTGACAACCTGTTCCATCTGCCGATCAAACCGGTCTGGGTGATGCTTGTTTTTTTTGCCATAACCGCGTTGATCTCACTGGCCAGTGTTGGCAAGATCATGAAGTATGTGGCGCTGCTGGTAATGGTCAAATGCGCAGTCTTTGTGGTGATAGCCGGTATGGCCGGCAGTCATATCAAGGCCCAGAACCTGACCCATTTCAACTGGCCGCTGTTTGTCTGCGGCATTCCGATTCTGGTTACCGCTTTTCATTTTCATAACATCATTCCGGCAATCTGCGAGAGCCTTAAATGGGATCAGAAGGTGATCAGCCGCACCATGCTGGTGGGGATGGTGATGGGCTTTGTGATGAACGCCACCTGGCTTCTGGTGGGGATCGGTGTACTGCCGCTGGACCATAGCCAGATCGGGTTGGTAAACGCCTTTGAGAAGAATCTGCCTGCCACCATTCCCTTGGCACAGGCGATCGGTTCCCAGACCTTTCTGCTGCTTGCCAGCTTTTTTGCGCTGGTGGCAATCACCACCGCCTATCTGGCCAACGGCATGGGGTTGATCGGATTTATGGATGACCTGACCAGCCACCATCTGGGCAAGGTCAACCCGCTGCTCAGCCGGGCTCTTGCTTTTGGCCCCCCTCTGCTGATTGCGCTGGTCTACCCTGATATTTTCCTGAAGGCGATCGACTTTGCCGGTGGTTTCGGTATTGTAACCCTGTTCGGCATTCTGCCTGCCATTATCGCCATCCGCACGGCAAAAACCGGGACACAGAAGGTGTTGGGGATTGTCATGCTGCTTTTGTTTGCTCTGTTTTTTGCCTTTGAAGTTGGGCAGGAGTCAGGGTTGATGAAGATATCGCCGGATACCGAACACTGGAAATAATCTGCCGTTGTGTACATCAGTACCATTGCATTATCCAAGGAGAGAACCGATGAACTGTCTAAAACAGACCGCCCGATTACTGCTGTTGTTATCCCTGTTGCTGCTTCTGGCAGGGTGTGCTTCCGGTCCTGATCTGCGGGTCGGGATTGCACCCAGCTATCCGCCGCTGGCCTTTATGAAGGATGGCAAACTGGCCGGGGTTGAACCGGATCTGGCACAAAAGCTTGGCAAGCAGACCGGTCGCAGGATTGTCTATGAAATCGTCCCGTTTGACCGGCTGATACCTGCCCTGCAGGAAGGGAAGATTGATCTGATCATGGCTGGTATGTCGGTTACGCCTGAACGGCAGCAGTTGGTCAGCTTTATCGATTCGTACCTGAAGATCGGGCAGATGCTGCTGAGACGGGAAAAGGATATCAAACGCTTTCCCCGTGCGCTGTTTGATCAGAAGGAGGCGGTCAGGATAGGTGTGGAACGGGGCACAACAGGAGAACAGTTTGCCTTGAAGACATTTACCTGGGGTGGGTTGTCCCATTTTGATACCACCGATGCAGCAGCCAGGGCGCTTGAACAGGGCAGTATCGACTGCTTTATCCACGACGCCCCCACGGTCTGGCGTTTCAGCGCTGATCTGACCACCCAGCATCAGGGGCTGGTTGGCCTGTTTGAGCCGCTGACTGATGAACCGCTGGCCTGGGCAGTCCGCAAGAACGATCAGGCGTTGCTGGGGCAACTGAATGCAGAACTGGCGAATATGCGTCGTGACGGCACGCTACAGGAAATTCTCAATAAATGGATCAGGACCAGAGTGCAGGTCGGGGCTCCTGGAGAGCTGTATGCGCAGTGAGAATAGCGAGCTGGTACGGCTGCTTGAGGTTATCGGTAATCTGGCTGCCGGAACCTATAGCAATGAGATCATGGAGCTTACCCAGAGCGATACTCCCGAGCCGATCCGCACAATCGCCGAAGCGATGGGGATGATGATGGTCAAGGTTGAGGCCCGTGAGTACCAGTTGGAGCTGCTGATTGACGAGCTGCGACAGCTGAATGAGCAGATCAGGCGCAACTCGCTCCAGACGGTATCGGCCATGGCCCAAGCGCTTGAGGCGCGTGACGCCTATACCCGTGGCCATGCCGAACGGGTGGCCGCCATCGCTTCAGAGATAGCACAGGAGATGGGGCTGGATGAACCGTCCAGAGAATTGGTCAGAACTGCAGGTGTCCTCCATGATATCGGCAAGATCGGCTGTTCTGACCGTATCTTTCAGGACCACGGCGCTAAAAATCCGCCTGATGTGGTCAAGGAAATCAGGGATCATCCCGGTGTTGGCGCAGAAATTCTCAAACATCTTGATTTTCTTGGTGAAGCCATTGAACTGATCCATGCCCACCATGAACGGATTGACGGCAAGGGCTATCCCAAACACTTAAACGGGGAGGCTATCCCCCTTGGAGCCCGGATTATCGCTGTTGCCGATGGTTTTGATGCCATGACCACTGATCGTCCTTATCAAAAGGGAATGGCCCCGGAAACAGCGTTGGAGATTTTGCGCCAGCAGGCCGGAGCCAAGTGGGATGCTGCCTGTGTGGCGGCGTTTGAACGGCTACAGTTGAAAAAATCTGGCCAGGATGCGTTATAAACAGGAGGAACGTGTGGATAGATTCATGCAGGCAGCGTTTGATGAGGCGGAAGCAGGTCTGGCGGAAGGGGGTATCCCGATCGGTTCGGTTATTGTCCACAACGGTAGCATTATCGGGCGGGGCCATAACCGGCGGGTGCAAAAGGGAAGCGCCATCCTGCATGGCGAGATGGATGCGCTGGAAAATGCCGGACGGCAACCGGCCCGTGTCTACCGGGAATCAGTGCTGTACACCACCCTGTCACCCTGCCCGATGTGCAGTGGTGCTATCCTGCTGTATGGCATCCCCAGGGTGGTTATCGGTGAAAACCGTACCTTTATGGGGGAAGAAGAGCTGCTGCGTTCACGGGGGGTAGCGGTTGAGGTGCTGCAGGATTCCCGCTGCATCGCTCTTATGGAGCAGTTTATCGCTGAAAAACCGGAACTGTGGAACGAGGATATCGGGGTGTAAGGAAAAGGTTGTATTGGTTGTTTTATTGATCTAAATTTAGACCATTTTATTCAGGACAGGAACCAATCATGCGCACTCTCTCAGTTGCAAACGATATCGTACCGATAGCCGAGTTTAAGACAAACATTGCAAGCTGGTTCAAAAATTTGCAGCAGTCCGGGCATCCGTTGATCATCACCCAGAACAGCAAACCGGCAGGAGTACTCCTCTCCCCAAGCGATTATGACGAGCTGGTATACAGAAAATCATTTCTTGATTCTGTTGAGCGTGGAATGGCCGACGCCCATAATGGAATAACCTGTCGCACAAATGAATTGAAGGCAGAACTGGCCAGAAGAAGGAGCAGGTGAGCGGCGGAACATGGGAACTTCACTGGACAGCAGAATCACTGGAACGGCTATCAGAGATCGAAGAGTTTATTGCTAGAGATTGCCCTGAACGAGCTGTCAGGTTTGTTGAGTTGATCATTGACCATGCCGAGGATATTCTGCCGCATAACCACCTGGCCGGAAGAATAGTGCCTGAAATTGGCAATCCCCTGATAAGGGAACTGATCTTAAAGGGCTACCGGATTGTTTACCAGATAAAGCCGAACTGCATTGAGATGCTTTCAGTTTTTGAAGGGCATCGACTGCTGAGATCAACAGACTTACAGAAAAATCACCGTGAGTAATCCCATGCCCATTCAAACCTACTTAAGCCAGATTACCACCCGTTATAAGACCGGCATCAGCCGCGAGCACAGCTATCGCGGTGATCTTCAAACCCTGCTGGGAACGCTGCTGAAGGATGTGCTGGTTACCAACGAACCGGCCCATATCGCCTGCGGCGCGCCTGATTACATCCTGACCCGCAAGGGGATACCGGTTGGCTATGTTGAGGCCAAGGACATCGGTGTTAATCTGGCTTCAAAAACATTAAAAGAACAGTTTGACCGTTACCGTAATGCCCTTTCCAACTTAATCATTACCGATTACCTGACCTTCCAGTTTTACAAAGATGGCGAACTAACCACCAGTATAGTCGTTGCCGAGTTGCAGGATGGCTGCATCATCCCAAAGCCGGAACGGTTTGCCGAATTTACCGCACTGATCCAGAGTTTTTCGCAGCAGGTTACCCAGAGTATCAAATCACCGGTCCATCTTGCCGTTATGATGGCGGCCAAGGCAAAACTGATGGCAAGTGTGATTGAAGCAGCCTTGAACAGTGACGATGACACCGCCCAGAACAGCGGCCTCAAGGCCCAGGTTGCGGCCTTTAAGGATATTCTGATCCACGATATTTCAAACTCCGCCTTTGCCGATATGTACGCCCAGACCATCGCCTACGGCATGTTTGCGGCCCGCTACCATGATACCACCCTTGACAGCTTCAGCAGGATAGAGGCGGCAACGCTGATCCCCAAAAGCAACCCGTTTTTACGGAACCTGTTTCAGTATATTGCCGGGTATGATCTGGACAGCCGCCTGGTCTGGATGGTGGAAGAACTGGTACAGATATTTAATGCCACCAATGTTGCGGCCATCATGCGTAATTTTGGCAAAGGCACCCGCCAGGAAGACCCGGTAGTACATTTTTATGAGACCTTTCTGGGTGAGTATGATCCTAAACTGCGCAAGGCCAGAGGGGTCTGGTACACCCCGGAACCGGTGGTGGGCTTTATTGTTCGCGCCGTTGACAGTCTGATTAAAACCGGGTTTAACCTGCCCACCGGATTAGCTGACACCAGCAAGGTAAAGGTGATGGTTGACAGCGGGATAAGCGATAAAAAAGGCAAGCCGATACAGGTTGAAAAAGAGCTGCACCGCCTGCAGATAC
>DYNG01000036.1:2386-7081 GCA_020721165.1 Desulfocapsa sulfexigens | reverse complement strand
AGCAAATTGGGGGGCAAGCCTCCCACCTCGTTACAATAGCTCGGGAATTTAGGTTTTATCACATCGTGAGTAGCAACCATGCAGAATGCTTAAGGTGATGGCACGGATATTGATCATATTCAAAAAAAATAGATACATTATCTGTTTTCCCTTTACTTCAATATTTTCTTTCGATAGGATAATTCATTAACGTCTCTGGCATAGCCGATCAAGATTTTCATCTTCTTTGACAGAGGCATACTTTTCTCATCAAGAGAAAGAAAACGAGAATGGAGGAAATGATGATCAGGAAGACAGTATTATTTGTTTTTGCGTTACTTTTTCTGGTAAACAGCGCCTTTGCGGCGGTGAACATCAATAAAGCCGACAAGGCGGCCTTGGAAGCCCTGCCGGGGATTGGCGCGGCCAAGGCGGACGCAATCATTGAATACCGCACCAAAAATGGTAACTTCAAAACCAAAGAACAACTGTTGGAGGTCAAAGGAATTGGCCCCAAAATTCTGGAAAGCTTAACGAAAGAGATTGAATTGTAGGAAATCTTCCTTCAACCAAGAAGCAAGGGTTGGCCTCATCATCGTGTTCATTGAACAGAGAGATGCTGGCCAACCCTTTTTTTATTTTTTGCGTATCGTAACGCGGGATGACAGAAAGTAGGTTCCATTCTAATCCCCAGGCACAGGCAGTACCCATTTGTCAATCCTGACCCCCTTCTCCCTTGATTTTTCTGATCTTTATCTGCTGGTGATGGCGATATGGCGGGTGAGTTCTTGCCACTGCTGTTCGAGTTTTTTGGCGGATACCTGGATTTTCCCCTGTATTTCCGGGGCGAAGACGGTAATGCGGTAATGGGCGATCATCTCCCGATATTTTTTTATTTCGTTGACCGCTTCGGCGGGCAGGTCTTTTTCCAGGGTCTGCAACCGGTGGAGGTTCTGCAGGTGGGGTTGGAGCCGGGCTGCCTTGAGCGCGTCTTTGGCGGGATCTACAAAGGCCCGCTCAATGCGGATCATCAGCGCCTTGATTTGCAGGCCGCAGCCCTGAACCTCCGCGAGTTCAAAATGCGTTAAAAAATTAACCGGCAGAATTTCCAGCATAAGCTGTTGATATTCATCAAAACGAGGCCTGGCAAAGGAGCGGTTTTTGCGGGCCAGATCGGCAAAACGATGGATATGGGCGCCCAGTTCCCGCCGTTGCCGGAGGGTGGCCATGACCGTGTCGCAGATTGCCCGCCCGGCAACGAACAACCCCTGTTGTCTGACCTTGCTCACAATTTTCTGGAAGGTTTCCTGATCGGGAATATGACCGTTTCCGGTGTGAAAGAGGGTGCGCATGATAAATGAGAGCAGGGCGCCCAGCGCTTGCGCCCGATCCCCGAGACCCTGGGCCAGCCAGGTGGAAGAGGGGGCGGACAGACTGCTGACGCAGTATTTTTTGAGGGTCGGGTACTGATTCGCCTCCTGGAGTTGATAGAGAAAATTCAGGCCTTCACTGTTACGGCTGACCGCTTCTTTCTGATGGGGAATAAATTCAATCATCACCCCGCCCCGATCCCTGGCGGGTTTGAGGGCCGGAAAGAGGAGTCCGCACGGTTCTCCTTGGGGACTGAGCAGGGGAAGTGAAGATGGCAGCCCCTCAAAATCCCAGGTGGGGCAGAGCTTTTCCTCCCAGATTTTTTTTATTTTCTGATGCTGGCTGCTCAGATGAAATGGTGTGCCCGCGCTGGCAACCGCCTGGCCCTGGAGCAACTCTTTTCTGAGTGTGGCCAGCGATCTCCCGGTTGCCATTTCCACCCCCGCCTGGTCAAAAACCAGAAAACGCATGGAAAGATGGGCTGGCAGCTCAGTCGGCCAGTCGGCCCGCACAACATTGCGGTTGAAGGCCTTGAGAATCGAGCGTTCCAGGGCCTGAGGCAAGGAGCCTTTGTAGGGTTCGATATCATCCAGGAGAAGATCAACGGCGCTGCCAAGTGGTATCAGGTGTTTGCGGATGTTTTTGGGCAAACCCCTGAGCAGCGCCGTCACCTTCTCCCTGAGCAGGCCCGGAACCAGCCACTCAAACGAGGATTCGCGCAGGGTCTCAATCAGGGTCAGCGGCAGCCGCACGGTCACCCCGTCATCTTTGGCGCCTGGGGAAAAATTGTATTCCAGGCGAAACTGCTGCGAGCCCACAGTGAGCAGCGGTGGAAAATCGCTGAGTTCCTGGTGTTCGGGGCGGCGGTTGAGGATGTCGGCCTCGGTCATCTCCAGAGCCTGTTTCTCTTTGAGCTTTTGCAGAAAACGGTGCAGGGTAAAACGATCATAGACGCTGAGGGGGAGGCGTTGATCGTAGAAGGCAAACAGAACGAGGTCATCAGCGACGATGTCCCTTTTTCGCAGCCGCTCTTCCGTTTCCTGCCACTCGGCGAGAAGCGTGAGATTCTTCTGGAGAAAGGGAAAGGGGTTTTCGATTTCACCCGTCAACAGGGCTTCCTGAATAAATATCTGGCGGGCCTCTTTCTGCCTGTCTGGATCAATGCGCCCGAAATTCACCTTCCGGCTGGCGACAATGACCAGGCCAAAGAGGGTCACTTTTTCGTCGGCGATGACCTGCCCTGATTTTTTATGCCAGCGCGGGTGGGACCAGGATTTCCGGCACAGGGTTCCGCCCAGGGGTTCCAGCCATTCCTGATCTATGGCGGCCACGGTCATGGCGTATAAGCGGGTCGTTTCCAGAAAGGAGGCGGCCATGATCCACTGGTTGCTCGTAACCGGCATCTTTTTTTGATCTTGTTCACTGGCCCCGGTTTTTTGTTGACTCCCCTGACCCCTGGCGAGGCAGGAGCCCGGAAAGATCATCAGTTCCAGGCCACCGGCGCCAGTATAAGATAGATCTTTAGGTTTTTGTGATTTCATGGCGATATTTCGTAGAAATCCAGCGCATAATGACTGATGAATCGCTGCGAAGGAAGCCGCATCGCTGTTATCGGTAAAGCCAGGGCGCAGGGTCAGCAGGCGGTCAAGCTGATTGTGGAGGTCAAGCCACTCACGCATGCGCTGGAAGGAGAGAAAGTGGCTGGCACAGAATTTCTTCAACCGGCTCCAGGATTTGACCTGATCCTGAACGCTCTGGAAGCGATCCCAGATGGTCAGCAGGGCCAGGAAGTCGGAAGCGGGGTGGGCAAAAACCCGGTGGGCGGCAGCGGCCTCCTGTTCCCGTTGGGCGGGCCTGACCCGGGGGTCGGCAATGGCCAGGGCGGCGGCGATAACCTTTATCTCGCGCAGACAGTTGTTTTCGCGGGCGGCCAGGATGATGCGGGCAATGCAGGGGTCAATGGGCAGAGTGGCCATGATCTGGCCATGAGGGGTGAGTTTTCCCTGCCCGTCAATGGCTCCCAGTTCGGTCAGCAGTTTGTAGCCATCGCGGATGGCGTTGTTCATCGGGGGTTCGACGAAAGGAAAGGTGTGCGGATCACCAAGATGGAAGGCGATCATCTGGAGGATGACCTCGGCCAGATTGGCCCGTTTAATTTCAGGAACGGTGAACTCCTCGCGGCTCAGGTAATCTTCTTCCGAATAGAGGCGCACGCAGATGCCGGGGCCAACCCGCCCGCACCGGCCCTGGCGCTGATCGCAACTGGCGCGTGAAATCTTGGTGACCGGCAGGCTCAGGGTCTTGGCCCGGACATTATATTGAGAAATGCGGGCCAGTCCCGCATCCACGACAAAGCGGATGCCCGGCACGGTGATGGAGGTCTCGGCGACATTGGTGGCCACCACGATTTTGCACTGTTTGAAGGATTGAAAAATGCGGCGCTGATCTCCGCTCTGGAGGCGGCCAAACATGGGTAAGATCACCGCCTCCGGCATTTTTCCGGACAGAAGGGCGCAACAGGTGCGGATGTCCTGCTCGGTGGGCAGAAAAATCAGGGTGTCGCGCGCCCCCTCCTGCCGGTGCAGATCGCTCACCACCTGCACACAGCGGTCAATGTAGTCTTCCTTTTCGTTCAACAACTCTTCATCGTAAGGCACATAGCGCACGGTCACCGGATAGGCGCGGCCAGCAATGGTGATGACCGGGGCATTGTCAAAGTGACGGGAAAAGATGGCCGTGTCAATGGTGGCGCTGGTGATAATCAGCTTGAGATCGGGCCGCCGGGGAAGCAGGTTTTTGAGAAAACCCAGCAGAAAATCAATGTTGAGGCTTCGTTCATGGGCCTCATCAATGATGATGACCCCGTATTGGCGCAGCAGGGGGTCGCTTCTGGTCTCGGCCAGCAGGACGCCGTCGGTCATGAATTTGATGCGGGTGTCGGGACTGGTCTGGTCGTGAAAGCGGATTTTGTAGCCAACCAACCCCCTCATGCCGCCCTTTTCCGCTATCTCCTCGGCCACCCGTTCGGCCACCGAGACCGCAGCCACGCGGCGGGGTTGGGTGCAGCCGATATTTTTCTTGCCCTCGCCCAGCAGCTCCAGGCAGAACTGCGGCAACTGGGTGGTCTTGCCAGATCCGGTGTCGCCGGCCACGATGATGGTCTGGTGAAGCCTGAGCGCTTCCCCAATGGCATCCCGGTGATTAAGGATGGGCAGGGCGCCCGGCGAAGATGGAGGTGGAAGAGTCATGAAGGAATGGTTGAAGTTTGGTTTCTATGGTATAAGGTTGTGTGTGTCATTATTTCTACTTTGTAACATTAAAAACAACCCCTTTACCCCTTATCAG
>DYNG01000036.1:0-2286 GCA_020721165.1 Desulfocapsa sulfexigens | reverse complement strand
TGTGCCACCCCTGGAAATTGGTGTGTTGAACAGAAACGATATCTATACCATTTCATCCGTCACCCCGAAAGAGGAGAAGAACACATGAAGGTACGAAAGGCAGTGATTCCAGTGGCCGGTCTGGGAACGAGATTTCTCCCCGCCACCAAAGCCATCCCCAAAGAGATGCTCACCATTGTGGACCGGCCCACCATTCAGTATATCGTTGAGGAGGCGGTGGCCTCGGGAATTGAGCAGGTTATCTTTATCACCAGCGCCGGAAAGTCGGCCATCGAAAATCATTTTGATTACGATTTCCATCTCGATTGCGTCCTCAAGGAAAAAAAGAAGATTGCCCTTGGTGAAGAGCTGAATAATATCTCCAATCTGATTGATCTGGTGTCGGTGCGCCAGAAAAAACCCCTCGGTCTTGGCCATGCCATTTTGACGGCCCGCCATGTGGTGGGTGATGAACCGTTCATGATTATGCTGGGCGATGACCTGGTCTTAAGCAAAACTCCTTGTGCCAAACAGATGCTGGATTTTTTTGATGAGGTGCAGGAGTCCATCGTGGCCGTGCAGCGGGTGCCGATGGATCAGACCTACCAGTACGGCATTGTCGAGGGTGAGGCCCTGGAGCGGGAGCGAACCCACAAGGTCAACCGGATGGTGGAGAAACCGGCGCCCGGCACCTCGGATTCGGACATGGCCATCATTGGCCGCTACATCCTGATGCCTGATATCTTTGATCTTCTGGAAAAAACCACGCCCGGTCATGGCGGGGAGATTCAGTTGACCGATGCCCTCCAGGCCCTGGGCAAAAAACGGGATATGTACGCCTACGAGTTTAACGGCACCCGCTATGATGCCGGTGACAAGATGGGGTATCTCAAGGCGATTCTTGCCTACGGCCTCATTCACAACAAACTGGGCGCTGAACTCAAGGCCCATATCAAGGAGTTGGCAGCCAGGCTATGATGCGGCTGGAGGTGGCGGTGGCGGCCCCTTTGCCGCAGTCGCTGACCTATTTGTATAACGATGAGGCCGAGGGCGAGTCTGGCGAAGTTCCGGTGGGCAGGCGGGTTCTGGCGCCTCTGGGCAGCCGCCGGATCACGGGCTTTGTGCTGGGTCAGCTTCCCGATGAAATCGTGCCCTATGCCTTGCGGGAAATTATCGAATTTCTTGATCCGCAGCCCCTTTTTCCGGCCAATCTGATTCCCTTTTTTCGCTGGATTGCCGCCTATTACCACTATCCGCTGGGCGAGGTCATCAAGACGGCCCTGCCGGGCGGCCTTGCCCCGCGCAGCGGCAGGCAGATTTATCTCTGCGACGCCGGGCGGGAACCATTATCCGGTCTGCTGGGGGGGCCGGACTCATCCCCCAAAGAGGGCAGTTCACCGGCAAGGCCAGGAAACAAAAGGCCTCCCGACTGGTTGCCCGACCTGGTGTCCAAAGGGGCGCTGACGGCTGGCCAGTCCCGAAAAATCCTCAATCGTCTCAGCTCTCGCCGCCTGGTCCAGTCCTGGCAGGAAGAGGGCTGGGTTGAGATTCGGGAGATTCTGGTGGGCAACGCGACCAGGCAGAAAAATGAAGTCTGTTACCGGTGCGCCGCCCATCTCCCTCTTCCTCCTCATATCCTCAAAGAGAATCCCGACAAGGCCGATTTTGCCTCCTTCGCCGCCGGTCTTGGGCCACAACTGGCCGCTTCCCTGTCGTTTTCCCAGATCAAGACGCTCTATATCCTCCAGTTTTTCTTCCAAAAAAGTCAGCGCAAAACGGTTCCGGTCAAGGAGTTGATTGAGGCCTACAGCGGCGCGGCCAAGGCCTTGCCCTCTTTGCTGGCCCAAGGGCTGGCGGAGCGGATCGAGCAGCGGGTCTTCCGTAATCCTTACGGCGCGCGGCTGGACTGGTTTCCCCCGCCCAAGTCCCTGACTACCGAGCAGGAACAGGTTCTGTCGCAACTGCTTCCCGCCATTCAAAGAAAAAAATTCGCCCCGTTTCTGCTGCATGGGGTCACTGGCTGCGGCAAGACCGAGATCTATCTGCGGGCCGCTGAGGCCTGTCTGGCCAGCGGTCGGGATGTTCTGGCGCTGGTGCCCGAGATTGCCCTGGCCACCCAGCTTGAGGCCCATTTCGTTTCCCGTTTTGGCGGGCGGGTGCTGCTGCTGCACAGCGGTTTATCAGCGGGCGAACGGTTTGACCAGTGGGCGAGGGCGTTCAGAAGCCAGAAGCCAGAGGACAGAAGCCAGAAATCAGAGGACAGAAGCCAGAAGCCAGAGGACAGAAGCCAGAAGCCAGAGGACAGAA
>DYNG01000035.1 GCA_020721165.1 Desulfocapsa sulfexigens | reverse complement strand
TTTTTCGCGCAGAGGCGCAGAGAAAAACTTTTTCTGTCCTTCTCAGCGTCTCTGCGCCTTTGCGCGAGATCAGTTGTCAATCTGTAAACAAGGTGAATAGTTACATTAACCACTCCATTGTGAAATCCCGCTGGTATTCTCTGTGCAGCAGCCGCAGTGGGCATGGACTTTTTGCGAGATCCTCCATAATTGCTGATCGGTTCGTTTTCTTGGAAAGGGAATATCCACCGGCTGTTGCAGGGTTATTTGCGCGGGCCGCCGGGAGAGGACAATGGTCCGATCCGAGAGATAGACCGCCTCCTGGATATTATGGGTCACAAAAATAATCGTACAGCCCATGGCCCCCCTGATGCGCAAGAGTTCATCCTGAAGCCTTTCCCGGTTGAAGGTGTCGATGGCGGCAAAGGGCTCGTCCATGAGCAGGACATCCGGCTCAAGGGCCAGAGCCCTTGCCAGTGATACCTTTTGCCGCATCCCGCCCGAGAGCTGATGGGGATAGCTCTTTTCAAAATCCTCAAGGCCCACGAGGCGCAACAGCTCTTTTATTCTCTCTTTTTTACCCTGCTTCAGGCCATAACCGATGTTGCCCGCCACGGTAAACCACGGGAAAAGGGCGCTGTGCTGAAAGACCATCGCCCGTTCCGGCCCGGGACCTGACACCTCTGTGCCGGAGACCGCAATCCGGCCAGACGAAGGCTTCTTAAACCCGGCGACAAGGTGGAGCAGGGTGGTCTTGCCGCAACCGCTGGGGCCAAGAACGCAGACAAACTCCCGGGGCCGGATATGGAGTGTGACATCACCCAGGACGTCCAGGCTCTTCCCGTCAACACCCGGACAGGAAAAGGTGACCTATTGCAGCAAGACCTCACCTTTCTTCATTCACCATGCCCCAACATTTAACGGTATATCGTTCAAGGCGGCCAAAACCCCAACGCTCGATGACCATCCCTAAAAAAACAATCACCCCGATACAGACAAAGGCGGCCTCATAATTCATGTCCCATCGCGATTGCAGGATCACATAACCAAGACCTCCGTTCCCACCACCATTTCGGCAGCCACCACCACCCGCCAGCTGTTGGCCAGGCCAAGCCGCATACCGGTCATGAATGAGGGGAGCGCGGCAGGAAGCTGGGTCATGAAAAAACGCCGGAAGGCATTATCGCCACACATCCTGGAGACATGGATATAATCAGGCGGCACGCCGCGAATCCCCTCCATGAGTCCTATGGTCACCGGCGGCAATGTGGCCAGGGCGATCATGAAGATGCTGGTCTCGGGGCCTATGCCGACAATCAGAATGGCCACCGGTATCCAGGCCAGGCCCGGCACCATCTGCAACATCAGCGCCACGGGATACAGGGCCATGGCCAGTCACTCCGAAATGGCGAACAACAGCCCGACAATAAGACCGGACGCCGACCCGAGCAAATACCCCAGCAGCCAGCGTTGAACCGTGGCCCAGGTCTGGCCGGCCAGGCTGTGGCCAACAAGCGGTACCCCCCCGCGCATAGGCAATAAACTCCGCAGCCACATCCTCCGGCCCCGGAAAAGAGACTCCTTTTATCAGCAAAAGCAGCCGGGATATGAACTTCCAGAAAATGACAATCACAATTAATGGAGCGACAACCTTATAACCCTTGATAACATGGCCACGATTCAGCATATTCACCTGGTAAACTGTAGTGGAAAGTGTACCTGTTGAGCCTGTTGCAAAAAACCTTGATCAAGAATTTACCCATTCCAGAGCTGGGTTCTTGATTGTTGTTTGTTTTGTTCATAAAAGTCCGTTATCAATGGCAATTCACAGGCATTTCCAACATCACAGGGTTAAAGGGACTTCCAGGAAGCGGGCCCGGCCCGCTTCCTCCTGTACCCGTGTTTCCCAGAGGGGGCACTGTTTGCGGATGCACTCCCTGTTTTGCCGATACTGGTTGCAGTGTAACGCCCCTGTGGCAGTGAGGGAGACCGGAAGAAACTCCCCCGACAGGCGGGCTGTCTCCCGGAGGGCGACATAGGTTTCCCGCTGGCAGCAGCGTCCGCCCTTGCGGCTGGCCAGGGCCAGCAGGATCTGGCCGGAGAATTGCTGCGCCAGTTGGCGGGGGCCCGGGGTCAAGGGTGTGGCGGCAAAGATGGTGGAAATCCCGATGCCGATGCCGATGGCGGCGCCACAGGCCCCCCAGAACCCACACACCCCGCCGGGAACATCTGCCCCGCGTTTGATGGCGGTTAGGATATCTCTGGTCTCGATTGGCCCCCCGCAATTGCGATAACAGGCCAGAAGGATGCCGGGGATCATGGCGTGATGCTCGGGGCCGTGCATGGGGATGGCTGGATGGCTGCGAATGAGGGTGAGCAGGGCGATCAGGTCTTTTTCCGTGGTGCTGGCACAGATGGTCTTAATGACCTCCATGCCGTTTTCCTGGTGGCAGCGGTCGCAGACAAAGTGATTGTGGGCGCAACAGCCGTCGGCGGCCTGGGGTTGGCCGCAGTAGTGGCAGTTCATCTGCCGGGGTTCGAGAAAGTAGCGCAGCTCCGCGCCGCAGCACATGCAGCCCGCCCCCTGGCGGCTATCCGGCCCGGGGGCGGCTTCCGGCGGGGTGCAGCAGGAGGAGGGGGCGCTTGTGTTGTCGCAGGTTGGGGCAACGCAACAACAGTTGGTCATCTCCAGATTGGTCACGGCCCCCTGTCCATCAAGGATGAAGACCGTGTCACCAAGCAGGGCGGTGTCGCCTGTGGGAATCATGACCAGCCTTCCCTTGCTGAGCAGGACCCCGCTTTCACTGAAGATGGCCTTGTGGGGGCCGCGATAGACCACACAATCCAGTGCGCCGGGGACACCTGCGGTCCACTCTTCCGCCAGCGGCCGCTGGGCCTGATAGGTGAGGGAAAAGAAATCCATGCCTTCGACCTGGCGGTAGGGGAAGCGTTTGATCAGGCGCAGGCCGGTGAAGCCAGCGGATTCGAGCATCAGCGCCAGCTCCTCCTGCTGCATGGCCCCGCCCAGACACTCGCCGCGATAGAGGGTATTGTTCTTGATGGCCGGGGGAATGGCGGTGTCGGTGATGATGTCGGAGATCACCATCCTGCCGCCGGGTTTGAGGATGCGATAGATCTCGCGGTAGGTCTGGCGCTTGTCCGGGCTGAGGTTGATGACGCAGTTGGAGATGACAATGTCGGCGCACTGGTCGTCCAAGGGGATGGCCTCGAGAAAGCCCTTGCGGAACTCCACATTGTCGTACCCCAGTCGGGCCGCAACCTCGGTCCTGGAGGCCGTGGCCAGTCGTAGCATTTCATCGGTCATGTCGATGCCGAAGACCTGGCCGGTTGGTCCCACCGCAGCGGCGGCCATGAAACATTCGACCCCGGAGCCGGAGCCGAGATCGACCAGGGTTTCACCGAGCCCAGGGGCGGCATCGGTGACCGGGCTGCCGCAGCCGTAGGAGCGTTTGCGCGCGTCATCGGGAATGTAGTCGGCTGCTTCCTGGGCCGGAGCCAGGGGATTGGTGATGTCGGCATTGGTGGTCAGGGCCGCCTGGCCGTAGAATTCCCGGACCTGGCTGTGGCCGTGATCGGCGGCCACGGCAATGACACAGTTGCAGTGGGTCAGGGCCACCCCGCGTTCCGTGGTGTCGGGGTCCGGGCAGTCGTGGCGGATATCGCCCATGCGCAGGGCAATGCTGCCGGAAGATGGGGGAGAGTGTTCCGACTGTCTGGCAATGAGCTCCAGGGCGATGGCATTGTAGAGCTCCACATAGGGGTCGCAGCCAGCCCAGGCGCCTCCGGTCAGAAAACTGTGATCGCTGTCGCCGCCACCGATGATGAATTTGAGGGGATTGGCGCAAGAGACGGGGGAGTCCAGCAGGGATGCCTGGCGCAGGGAATGCAGGACCGGGCTGGAGCGCCAGACGGTTTCCAGGCCCTCGTCCAGTGTGCCGCAGGCGGTTTCCGGGAGGCCAACCAGGGCCGGAGAGGGGTAGATGATCCCGTCAGGGCCGATGGCCACCGACTCCCAGCCACTGTTGGAGAGGTCGTGCCGGGTGCCGGGGGGCGAGAAGACCTGGCCGCGCAGGGTTTCGAGATTGTCGATGGGCAGACCGCACTGATCGGCCCTGTCCCAGGCGGCCAGCAGATGGGAGAAGATCTCGGCGGGCGGGACAAATTGCTCCCGGTTGCCCTTGCCGCGGATAAAGTGGTAGAGCAGATGGATGCTGGCGGCCCCGATCTCCGCCGCTAGGGTCACCAGTTCGCTGAGCTCGGCAATGTTGGCGCGGCTGATGGCGATGGAGAGGGTAAAGGGGATTGCGGCCTGGCGCAGGGCGGCGAGGTTGAGAAGCAGGGCCTGGAAGCTGCCCTTGCCGCGCAGGCTGTCGTGGGCCTGTTCCAGCCCGTCGAGACTGACCTGCAGGTGCAGGCGCTCCATGGCCTGGAGGTCGGCCAAGTGGCGTTTGAGGAGCAGGCCGTTGGTGAGGATGACCCCGTGCAGGAGGGGGTTGCAGTCCAGCAGCCGGGTGAGCCAGGGGAGAAAATCCGGGTAAAGCAGGGGCTCGCCGCCGGTAAAGTACAAAAGCTGGCAGCCAAGGTCCAGGGCCTGGTGGGCTGCCGCATCCAGCTGCTCTCGGGGAAGGGTGCGATTTTTATCCGGCGAGGCGGAAAACAGGCAGTGGCTGCACCGCAGGTTGCAGCGGTCAGTGAGGTGAAACCAGCACTCTTTCAGTCTGCTCAGCCGCAGCTCCTGGCCCCGGCCCCGGTAGTCCGGTTGCTGATGGGCGAGCAGGAGGCGCTGGAGGCGGTCGAGTTCAAAGAGCAGTTGGGCGGGGCCGCCCGCAGGCATGGCGCCCTGCCGTTCCAGACGGGCCATGGCTCCGGCCACGGAACCGGTACCAATCAAGGCCTGGATGAGCTGGTCGCCGGTGGGGGTTGCCGCCAGCCAATCCGGAGTTTCCGACTGGATGTACAGGGCGTGGCCCCGGTGTTTCAGCCGTGTCCAGGAGAGTAACTGTCTGTGTGTGTTTGACATGGGAGAATGGAATTAGCAAGGCCTCCATATGTTTGAAGGCAATTTTACAAGAATTTTTGAATTCTACATCCACAGAGTCACATCCAAAGGGTGCCTTTATGGGGCATCTCAAAACCATCTTGGAAACAAACTGGACTCAGTATTTATTCATCGTCACAACAGGTTGACCGATTGCCGCCTGCGGTAATAGTGTCGTACCAGGGTTTGGGGGGGACAACCGAGGTCATAGGCAATTCTGTATAACTGATTGGTAAGTGAGGTTAGCAGAAGACCGTTCCGCTCCCACCTCCGAGCCGAGGTGCGTACAAAGTGGGGGCTCAGATACAGTTGTGTCCTAGTCCGCAAACGACGCACAAATTCCAGATCTTCCATCAGAGGCATCGGGAGAAAACCATTCATAGCCTGAAACAGATCTCTGCGAACAAAGAGAGCCCGATCCCCATAAGGCAAACTCAACAAGGCACAGCGGATATTGGCCATGAAGGATACCAACCGCAATCCCAAGCTGGGGGAGTCGATGGCCAAACGGAAAGCGCCTGCTGCAAACCCCTGTTCCAGCGCTGAATGTATTTCGGTGTCGTAGCCCTGAGGGGGCAGTGTGTCGGCGTGGAGAAAAAGAAGCACATCGCTAGAAAAAGGTTGGCTCCCTGATTCAGCTGTGTGCCTCGGCCTTTTTCCCCGCACATAACACTGTCCACCAATGGCGATACCAGAGATAGGGTCTGATCCGTACTTCCACCATCCACCACGATGATCTCTACGGGGCCACCGCCTTTACGACCTTGTTGCAAACAGTGGAAGATGTTGTCTTGTTCATTAAGAACAGGAATGATGACACTGATAGAGGCTGCCATACGCTGCGGCAACAATTTCTCTTCACCTTGTTCAACCATCGCGAACACTATGCCTTTCCAACCGTTTTTTGTAACGCCGTCAGTCTTCATAGGTGTCCACATCGGACAGTTCCGGCAGCAGGTGGACCAGTAGACTATCAGCGCCACAACGATTGATCGTCTCTTGGCACACCTCCGGTGTACTCCAGGCCATTTCGTGAAAAAGACCCTGATATGGCTGGCGCAGAAAAATCAGGTAATAACCGCCATCTGTTGCTGGGCCAAGCGTCACATCGCTATGAACAAGAGCGTTAAATGTTTATGCAATGATCTCGCTGTCAAGATAAGGGCAATCTGAACCAACCAATACCATCCTGTCATATCCCCGCGCAAAAAGGCATCGAAAGGCATGATTCATACATTCCCCTAGTTCTCGACCCTCCTGGGCGATATAATGAAGTTCTCGACCAAGCTATATTTGCATCATAGCACTGTCGCCGCCATCAAAAAAAACGAACAGTTGCGGGGATGACGGGCCGCCATCCCCGCAACTGTTGCAATGTACGCACGGTCTGTTGCACCAGACAGGAATGAAACCGGGTGGCCTTTTGGGCACCCAATACCGGAATCAACCTGGTTTTTACAAAATTTTCGGTTGGATAGCGAGTAAAGAGGATCAGGGCGTCAGGCATTTTTTTGATTCAATTTTTTAGGTAGATGATCGTCTGTGCGGCCACCAGCAGAAAGAGCGCTTCACGCCAATCGATAACCCACCCCGGTGCCCCTTTCAGCTGTTTCACCTCAGTTGGAAATGGAAAAAACCGTAAAGACTATGCAGCCAAGTTGCATGATGCTAAACATAAAACACCGTTTTTCTTGTTTTCACAAAACAAAGTAACAAGATTGGCCCGCTGGACAACCACCCGGCATCTTTGAAGGTAACAGCCCGGAATGGTTTCTATCTATGGAACCGGACGCAATAATAAAAAGAGTAAAGCGATAAGTCAAACAATTATGTTTTAGAAAAAAATGTTGCTTGATCAATGCTAATGCAAATCAGAAGCAAATGTCATGATATGAAAAACTTGATTGAAGGTATCTTGACAACTGAACTCAAGACCGCAAACAATTCGTCCTATCGACGCCGATGAAGCATCCGGCGTCGATAGGAACATCACCAAACTATTATTGTTTCTCCTCCTCACAGGTGATATCGTGCCCGCAGGTACACGCCCTGCCC
>DYNG01000034.1 GCA_020721165.1 Desulfocapsa sulfexigens | reverse complement strand
CCGTCAGCAACAGTGCTGACGGGCCTTTTTGGCCCTCGTCAATAACTTTAGAGATACCTACTCTTTTTTCTCCTGATTCTTGTCAGGACAACTGCGCTTCAACAGTTTATTGACGCTGATTCGCAGGCGATCAATCCCGTTGGCCAAGGCGCCAATTTCATCCTTGGCATCGGTATGGGCGCTGTCACAGAGATTCTTGCCCAGGCTGATATCCGTGGCAATATTTGACAGGCGGACAATCGGCGCAACCACGCCCCGATCCAGGAACACCCAGATACAGATAATGGTTACCAGCAGACAGGCAATACCAATCAGAAAGATTTTCCAGGCCATGGCCTTAGCCGCGACCAGCGCCTCCTCGATGGAGACATAGACCATATTGGCGCCCACGATCTCATTCATCTTCCAGTTGTACCCATGTTCAGTGCCGTACAAATCCTGCTGATCCTGAGGCGCATCGGCTGGATTTCCGTGACAGGTCAGGCAGCTTTGCTTGTCAATCTTCACTGGTTTGGCGATGTATAAAAATTGTTCTCCATTCTTGGTAAGAATACCATCCTTAACGGTGGCGGCAGGAGTAGCGGCAAACCCCTTGATAATTTTGACCTCCTCGGCATCGGCTTTATTATCCGGCCACAGGGGATCAATGGTGGCCTGTTTAAACTGATACCCTTTCTTCTGGTTTTCCAGAAACACATCAAAGCTCATGCGTTGCACCACAAAGCGAGACATCAATTCAGGAATAAAGGTATCCTTGTCTATTATCAGTTCATCAACCACCGGTTTCTGAAATTTGGCAAAAAAAGTGCCACTGGCCTGCACATAATTAAACAGCATTTCACCCTTTGACTTGGCCTCAGCCAAGGCGTTTTGACGACTAAACATATAACTGCTGTAACCAATAGCAATAGTCGCGATTAAACTTAATATACTGATGATACTTATAAACTTCGCACGAATTCCCATATTCTCCTCCAAGAAATAATATATGTGTACGCCAAGTTACCACAAAACGACACGAACCTGCGAACAGCCTCGCTTCTCTTTCCCACCAACCTTCACTCCACCCCTTACTCCACAATCAATGCCTTCCCAGGCCCCTTAATATAATCAACCATTCTTTGCAGACCAGGCGAAAGATCCCGCTTGGTCACCATGGTAATGGGCCGCCCAACCACTGGGATCTTCGGGCCATTAACGCTCCCGTCCAACTGGGCCAGAGCGCCTAACGACACCGCCCCGGAAGTGGCAACCACCTTGCTTTTGACATCTGCCGCGTCTGTCCCTTCCACAACCTCTTTTGTATATTCAGCGCCATCCATAATATTTTTTTGGAAAACGGCCTGTGTCCCCGGAATTTTACTCCCTAAAACAACCTTTACCGGCAGTTGCGGGCCACCAACCTCTGACCAGTTTTTGATCTTTCCGGTAAAAATACCAGCAAGCTGTTCCTTGGAAAGCTCGGTGACCGTCACATCTTTATTGGTCAGAACCCGAACCACATCCTTGCCGATAACTTTTACCTTATACAAAGCCTTGTGGGGTACCGAATATCCTTCTTTCTCCATGAGCAACATCCAGTCAACAAAAGTTAATCCACCAACTGCCGCCTCGATGACATCCTTATCCAGATCCTTGAAGGCCTGGGCCGGGCCATTGGCAATCAGGGTTAACTTGTCACCGGTGGCCTGCTCCATGGGGGCCTGAATTTTCTTGAAGATATTCTCCGTTGCTGCCGCCCCCGAGCCAACCTTGACCTCGTCGGCCCGCGCCGTTCCAGCGATGGCAAAACAACAAATCGCACATGCAACCATTTTGAGAATATGCATACCCTTTGCTTTCAACATACAGATGCCTCCTTTTTTGTCCACAAGAATAAAAGATGATAGAAACAACCAGTATCTATCAATGCTACACCAACAAACATCCTCTTGCGATTCTTTTTTTTTGGGAGCGACCATTTACTTTGCCTGGGTCTGGGGCGTGGCTATCAAGGCCTGCCCCGGCCCTTCAATAAACTCCAGCATTCTTTTTATCATCTGTTGCTTAAAAGGAACAAGGTCTCGTTTGACAACCAGAATAATCGGCCTGCCAATAAGAGGAATGGAAGGGGCATTGATGGTCGCGTCAATCTGGGCCACGACCCCCAAAGAAATGGCCCCCGGCGTGGCCACGACCCTTTTTTTCAGATCTGCCGCCGTTGTCCCCTCAACCGCCCCTTTCAAATAAGGAGCCCCGCCCATCACCGCTTTTTGAAAAACCGCCTGAGTCCCCGGGATCTGACTGCCCAGAACAACCACTATCGGCAGTTGTGGCCCCCCAACTTCCGACCAGTCCTTGACTTTTCCGGTAAAGATACCGGCCAACTGTTCCTTGGACAGGGCCTTGATCGTAACGGTTTTATGGGTGAGAACGAGAATGACATCCTTGCCAATAATATATGATTTGTAAAGCTCTTTCTTCGGCACCGGATAGCCCTCTTTCTCCATCAAGGCCAGCCAGTCAACAAAGACATACCCGCCAACAGCGGCATCCACAACCCCGTCATCCATATCTTTAAAGGCCTGCACCGGGCCACTCTCCATGAGACTTATCGTATCTCCGGTCGCTTGTTCCAGGGGGACTTGAATCTTTTTGAAAATACCCTCGGCAGCGGCGGCCCCAGCCCCAATTTTCAGCTTACCGGCCCAGGCGGATCCAGAACTGGCAATACAACACAAGAACAAGACAAAAACCGAAAATTTACACATCCCCCTTGCACGCACCATACGACCTCCTTGACATGAGATGGAAAAACAGATGAATCGCGCCTTCCAGAGGTTGACTTGAACAACCTTTTCTTTGGTCATATCACAAGACGAACACAAAAAAATAGGAAAATCTGCAAAGCCGCTCGATTCAACACGCAAACAAGATCATCGCCGCTTGCTCCCTGTTTTTTTTTCATAACACTCGCTTTCCTCTTATTTTTCTTGACAATTCCACAGTCCCCCTATAAAAAATGTTAGGGAAGAGTTAAGCTGAGTCGTTCAATACAAAAAGAATGGGTCATAAACTGTGCTTGGAGCAACATGAAATGACCGGTTCACGAAAGGAGAGAAGACAAAATCATGAAGAAATATTACGGACTGGCGGGACTGGCGACACTGTTACTATCGTTTTCAGGACTGCCGGCAGATGCCCTGGCCGGCGGAGCCACCTCAAACAAAGAGCTTGTTCAGGAAATTGAGATGCTCAAATCCATCGTCACCGATCTCAACGATCGTCTGGCCAACGCCGAAGATGCCTTGAAAATGTCCCTGGAGCAGCAAAACAAGGGCGGCGGCAACCAGGAGATGCAGGATGCCATTGATGACCTGGACAAACGGGTGACTACTACGGAGGCCCACAGCACTCTTGACAAGGTGACCCTGGGCGTTGACTTTGAGACCCGTTTCAACTCCATGCAGATAGATGCCAAGGGCATGCCCGTGGCCATGCAGCAGAGTATGATGGGAATGCTGGCCACCGGCACACCTTTCTCCAAGGCTGCCCTGGCCGCCTTTGGCCCCTTGCCGCCACCTGAAGATCAGTCCATTGACAACAACTCCATCTTCAACTCCCGGATTCGGATTGACATGAAGGCCAAACCGTCCGATTCCCTCTCCTTTGTCGGGCGACTCTCTGCCAACAAGGTCTTTGGGGACTCCACCGGTGTTAAATGGTATAACGGCGGCCCCAATCCGGTCACCATGGATGGCAATGTCCATTCCACCGGCAGCGACTCCGCACTGCGGGTTGAGAGGGCCTTCTTTACCTATTTCGGGGATATGGGAGAAACACCTTATCACTTCTCGGTTGGTCGCCGCCCGGCTCTGGGTGGCGCTCCTGATGAGTTCAGCTCGGCCGGCACCGTTGGCGGTTCTCCCATGGCCCATGCCATCAACTGGCAGTTTGACGGCGCCTCACTGGGCTGGGTTCTCAGCGACGCCACTGGCATCGAGGGATCCGCCTTCAAACTATGCTGGGGCAACGGCTTTGAAGCGGGCGCCGGATCAGGAAACTCCTTTTCCTTCTCTGCTGATTCGGAAGTGGATGACATGCAGTTCGCCGGCTGGATCGCCAATCTCTATGAGCAGGACAAGACCAAGATCATCAACATGTATGCCCACGCCTTTGATGTCACCGATGGCTTCACTGGCCTGGTGGTCGTGCCCTTCACCATGTCCGGCATGGACATGAATGGCGACGGCAAATTTGATTCGTACAGTATGAGCCCCAATCTGGGCGGTTATATCAGCCGCACCGAGCCAACTGCCAATATTGGTGATATTGACATTGTCACCCTCCTTGGCCAGTCGGAATACAAGAATGTTGGCTTCTTTGCCGATCTCGCCCTCAGCCACGCCAGTCCATCGGGATTCTCCAACAGCCCCATGATGCAGTTTTTTGGCACCGATTCCCTGCTCAACAGCAACGGCGAACAGCATGACCGCACCGGGTATTCGGTGTGGGCCGGCCTGAAAACAGCCATTCCCGCCACCGAAGGAACCATTGGCTTTGAATACAACTGGGGTTCACAGTACTGGCTCGGATTCACCGGCGGCGAAGATAATATAGCCGGCAGCAAACTGGCCGCCCGCGGCAGTGTCTATGAGCTTTTCTACAATCAGCCCTTTGTTGACAACAAACTGGTGCTCTCCATGGGCGCTCAGTATTATGACTATGAATACTCCGGTAGTGGCAACCCCATGGGGGAACCGATCAAAATATCCGAACTCACCTCTTTCGATACTTTGATGCCGGTGGTTGATACCATGTGGAATTATTATGTCAACCTGGCCTATCGCTGGTAACAGTTTCGCTCCGTAAAAAACAAAAAGGCCTTTTCACCACTACGGTGAAAAGGCCTTTTTTTATTTAATGATCTTGCAACAACAGCCCGCCGCCACACCCGAATGTCCGTTGGCTTACGGTCTCATCTGCCCGCCAGAAAAAGGGGAAAATCAGTGAATCTTCTCTTCTTGCTGGGAGGAGGCGCAATCACGACAAACCCCGGTAAATTCGACATGATGAGCATGAATCTGATAATGGGAAACCTGTGCGGCTATTTCATTGATACCCTGCTGCACAGGCATCTTCACATCATCCACCTTTCCACACTCGGTGCAGCGGACATGATAATGAGGATGAACAGTGGCATCAAAGCGTTTCTGCGTTCCCCCAACTTCTATCTTCAGAATCATGCCGGTTTCCGCCATCAGTTCAAGATTACGGTAGACCGTCCCTAAACCTACACGGGGAAGCCGCTGCCGCACCATGTCATACACTTCATTGGCCGTGGGATGCGACGACACCTTGACCAGTTCTTCCAGAATAACTTGTCGTTGTGTGGTTAAACGCATGGGTGCATTTTCTGGCATGATCTACTCCTGACACAAAGGTTGTTAAAGATACCTTAAAAGGTGAGAAAAATTATTGTCTGACAGCTTATCTTATCTTCAGACAAAATACAATCTTAATATACCACCACGAATCATTTTTGTCGGAAGGGATTAAAATACCCCAGGCGCAGCGCTGGAAAGCGCTGGCGCACCTCGTGGAGCCAGGCCCGCATGCCCAACGGTGGTTCGACCGGCTGAAACTCCAGGGTTTGCAGATACCATTCAGGGTCCATGTTGAGATTGCGCAATTGGATCAAATCAGGGCGACAGCGGGTCAGCAGGGTGGACAGCGCCTCCAGTTCCGCCCGCGAATCGGTCACGCCGGGCTGAATAAAATAATTCAATGACACGAAACCATTGGCCGCTTTCATGGCCAGAATAGACTCCTGAACCTCGGCAAACGAGTAATTCGTGGGCCGGTAGTAGCGATGATACAAGGGTTCCTGGGCCGAGTTCATACTGACCCGCAGGCTGTTCAGGCCGGCTGCGGCCAGGCGGCGCACGGCCTGGGGCAGACTGGCGTTGGAGTTCAGATTGATAATACCCCGGTCTGTTTTCTTGCGAATCCGCCCGATCGCCTCTTCAATCACGGCGGCCTGCAGTAAAGGTTCTCCTTCACAGCCCTGGCCAAAACTGACGATGGCATCCTCCGCTGTCTGCAAATGAGGAACAGCCACCGCCGCAATCTCGCGCGCCGTGGGCACAAACCGGATACGATCCTGGGTCGCCGAACAGGAACCCGCCGGTTGCAGAGAGATACAGCCAACACAGCGGGCATTGCAGACGGGGGAAGTGGGAAGCGGGGCCTCCCAGCGGCCCAGAAAATAGTTACGGGCGGCTGGACAGCCATAGGTCAGACAGCATTTGCCCAGATGCTGGATCAACCGGTTGTCAGCTCCCTCTTTGAGCTTTTTTCTGGTTTTTCTGGTGATAAGGGCTTGATCAAACTGACAGGCATCCTGCCGTTTATCGGGATCACTGCGGAAAGCTGTCACCCAGAAACGACCATCGAGCCAGCCCACAGCGGTGTAAGCAAAAAGAGGCAGGCGCGGGGCCTGGCTGTCAGTGGTCTGGAAAGCCGCGTTCAACACGGCGGTATGGGCGGGCGCCATAAAGGCGGCAACCGCCTGAATGGGGGAGCCAGGCTCCAGGGGATTGTCGGCCACCAGCGCCGGTTCATCACTATCTGGATCCCAGGCCACTGGCAAACGGCCCGGCAGGACAAAAAGTTCACTGCCCTCGGGTAAAGGAATAAGATCGTCAAGCGCGGGCTGGAAAAATTGACCGCCGGCCATGCCGGCCATGGTCAATGGCGAGAAATCGGTAATATTACCCTGGCGATCGGCAAAAACCGGCGACGGAATGGCCGCAGGATGGGTCACGCCGGGCGCAGCGCCTTGAAAACAGAGTCTATGGCCAGATAGACATCCAGATCTTCCCCATAAATGTCCTGAATGGCCGGATGACTGATCAGGTCTTCGATGACGAACTGGGTCAGATACAAGCTGATAATATTGGGATCCGGCACCAGAGTGCGAATGGGAGCCACTTTCAACTGGATATCAAACTCTTCCAGGCCGGCCAATTTCTTGAGCTGCTCGGTAAACGAGTCGTGCAATCCCTGCACCGTCGTGGTCTCAACAATTCCTTTATCAAGCAATCGTTGCACCACTTTGACCGCCAATTCATCGGCGTGCTCTTTGGCCTTGTTGAGCATGAACCGCCGTTCCTG
>DYNG01000033.1 GCA_020721165.1 Desulfocapsa sulfexigens | reverse complement strand
CCAACAACTGCTGTCACGACATCAGATAGCGGTTCGGGCCTATACGGTGGCCCTGGGCGGAATCCATATCCAGCGCCGGGACCTGGAGGAGATTGACAATAACCACTATTACTGTCCCGATGCCGAGGCGGCGGCCCGGATGGACGAACGGGTGCGGACGGTTCGGGCCCAGGGTGATACCCTGGGCGGCATAGTCGAGATTATAGCCACCTGTCCGGCTGGGCTTGGTGAACCGGTCTTTGACAAACTGGAGGCGGATCTGGCGCATGGCCTGATGTCCATCGGGGCCGTCAAGGGGGTGGAGATTGGGGCTGGCTTTGCAGCCGCCGAGATGCTGGGTTCGGAAAATAATGATCCCATTACCCCGACCGGTTTTGCCTCCAATAATGCCGGCGGCATTCTGGCCGGTATCTCCAGCGGGGCGCCACTGGTGATTCGGGTGGCGGTCAAGCCCATTCCCTCCATCGCCAAAGAACAGCAGACCGTGAACCTGGCCAATGAAGCCGTGACGATCAAGGTGGGCGGTCGCCATGATATCGCCGCCATCCCGCGCATTGTCCCGGTCTGTGAAGCGATGGTTCGTCTGACCCTGGCGGATCATCTTCTGCGACAGATGACGGTGAGTCGTTGATCTGTTGGTGATTTCATGAAAACAACACGAAACGAAACGAGATGGTGACAGGAAACAGAAACGAAACAGCGCAGCCTCTGGAGTCTGTCCGGTCCATCTGGATGCTGACCCGCGAATATGGCCGACTGGCGGGGGCGGGTGGGGTCAAGGATGTGGCCATGCAGCTCGCCCGGGCTTTGGCAGGCGACGGGAGTCGTTCGGTCAGTGTGGTTATGCCCCGTTATGGCTTCATGGATCCACAGGCCTTGGGTTTTAGCCGTCTGGCCGATCCGGTTGCGCCGTCCCTGCCTTTGTCGTATGAAGTGGACCTGAATTATATCCACAGCGAACGGCGGGAACGGCTGGGGGTCTGGAGCGCGGACGATGACGGAGTGATTCTTTACCTCCTGGAGGCCGATCGTTTTTCCGAAAAAACCGCAGTATACACCTATTCGTCGGCGGATGAGCAGGCCCTTCCCCAGTATCAGGCGGGAGCCGGTCACGATGATTATTTTGCCATGAATGTTCTCCTGCAGAAGGGGGCCCTGGCGTTGATGCAGATTTTATCCGTCCATCCCGATATTATTCATTGTCATGATGGCCATACGGCGCTCCTGCCGGCCATGATACGGGAACAGGGTGGGTTGCGCCACTATTTTCGGACCAGCGCGGCGGTGGTGACCATCCATAATGCCGGCATTGGCTATCATCAGGAGGTGGCCGATCTCTCCTTTGCCCATGCCAGCGCTGGCCTGCCCTGGCGGGTTATTATGGGCAACCGTCTGGCCGATAGCTTTGACCCTCTGTTGGCAGCCGCCTCCTACGCCGTGGTCAATACGGTCAGCGAGCAGTATGCCCGGGAGTTGCAGGAGAGTGATGACGATCATCTGACCGGCTGGCTGGGGCATACCCTGGCCGAACGGGGGGTGGTCTTGCAGGGTATCACCAACGGAATTGATCCAGCCGAATTTTCCCCTCAGGATGCTATAAAAACAGGGATTCCTTTCCCCTTTAGCCCCTTGACGGATACGGGACTCCAGGGAAAACGACTCTGCAAGGAGGATCTGTTGCGGGAGTTGAGCGGCGACCTGCCGGTGGATGGCATTATGCCTGTCGGGTTCCTGCATTTTCGACCGGAGCTGCCCCTGTTGTCATTTATTGGCCGGATTACGGAGCAGAAGGGCATTGGCGTGCTTCTGGCCTCCTTACGACTGCTCCTGGCTGAAAGGGCTGATTTCCAGTTTTTGCTTCTGGGCAGCGGGGGGCAGGATGAAGAGCAGGATCTGGCGCGGCTGGCTCACAAGGAGGAATATCAGGGGCGGGTGTGCATCCTCAAAGGGTTTCATCCCGCTCTGGCCAATCGGGTCTATGCCGCCGGTGATTTTTTCCTTATTCCGTCCCGCTATGAACCCTGTGGCCTCACCGATTTCATTGCCCAGCTTTTTGGCAATCTGCCCATTGTCCATCGAGTGGGGGGGTTGGTCAAGGTGGAAGATGAAGTCACCGGATTTTCCTATATACAGCACAGTCCGGCGGCCCTGCGGGCAGTAATGGAGCGGGCGCTTCGCTGGTATCACCATCATCCCGAAAAAATCAGGGACATGCAGCGGCAGGCCGTGCAGCGAATTCATGAGCAATACTCGTGGGACAAGGTCATGCAGCAGTACCTGCATTTGTACGGTCAGGCCCAGGACAATATTCATATCGGTAGTAATCCATCCAATACTGCAAAGGAGATTTCACAATGACGATTAAAATTGGGATTAACGGATTCGGTCGGATTGGCAGGAATATTTTTCGGGCGATCAGCAAAGACCCGGCTTTTGCCGATATTGAGGTGGTCGCCATCAACGATCTGACGGATAATGCGACCCTGGCGCATCTGCTCAAGTATGATTCGATAATGGGGATTTTTGACCAGGAGATCGCCAGCGATGAAAACGGGATTACGGTGGCTGGTCGTTTTATCGCCGTCACCAATCATCGTAATCCGGCAGATATCCCCTGGGGAAAGGCAGGAGTTGAATATGTGGCTGAGTGTACCGGTTTTTTCACTGACAGCGAGGCCTTGAAGGCCCATATTGACGCCGGCGCCACAAGGGTTGTTCTTTCAGCGCCAGCCAAAGGGGCGGTCAAGACCATCGTGATGGGAGTCAATGAAGACGAGTATGACCCGACTCAGCATTTCGTGGTGTCCAACGCCTCCTGTACCACCAATTGCCTGGCGCCGGTGGCCCGGGTTATTCTCGATAATTTTGGGATTAAGCGGGGCTTGATGACCACGGTTCATGCCTATACCGGTGATCAGCGCCTCCTTGATTTTCCCCATTCGGATCTGCGCCGGGCCCGGGCCGCCGGCCTGTCAATGATTCCCACCAAGACCGGCGCCGCCGCTGCCGTCGCCCTGGTTATTCCCGCCCTGAAAGGCAAGTTTGATGGCCTGGCGGTGCGGGTGCCCACTCCCACCGTCTCTCTGGTGGATGTGGTCATGGAGGTGGAGAAGGAGACCACGGTCGCCGAGGTCAATCAGGCCTTGAAGCTGGCCGCCAACCGCTATCTTGGGTACACCGATTTGCCCCTGGTCTCCATTGATTTCAAGGGTGATCCTCATTCCTCCATTGTTGACGGTCAATCCACCAAGGTCATCGGCAGCACGGTCAAGGTCATGAGCTGGTACGACAACGAGTGGGGCTATTCCAACCGCATGCTTGACCTGATTCTGCACATGGAAGCGAATAAGGCGTTGTAAATGATAGTGCAGGGTGGGATGAATTTTCGCGCCAAGAGAGAATGATCGCCTGGGTATATCAACAAAATCGTGCCATGATCAGGGGAATCGGGGAATGGTATCCAAGTGGAAAATGTAATTTCAGATTTCCTGATCTTGCTCGGCAGAAGGATGAGGTAATTGAAGAGTGGGATGCTGATGGCCATTACCAGGAGACAATGAGCTTTATCTCAGATTTTTGGGGTGCGCTTACATATTTACAGCGAAAGCGCGAAGAACTGAAAAGCCCAGATCGTAACAATTACCCTCATCCTTTAGAGGCATATCTTAAGGGTATGGGGCAAACAAATTAGTAAAACCGGCTGGTTAACGGCGCAGGGCCGAGCAAGCGGTTCTGCGCTTTCACGCATTCAACAGATAGTGGGACATGCCGCTCCTTATTGCTTTGGATCTCCCAATGGCTTTTTTTAGTCCGTCGGTCCGGGGCTCATTCGTTTTTCATTTTTTCCAAGGGTTGTCGCGACCTTCTTCTAACCTGCCAACGGAGGCACAAACATGGCTGAACGCAAACCGGTAAGAAAACTTACTGCCACCAATACCAAACAGGAGATGCTTGATTCCTACAACGACCTGTTGAAGCAATTTGAGGAAAAGCGGGAGGTGGACATGACGCCAGAGGTCAAAGTTGCCGAAAAGGTTGTGAAGCAGGCGGTGGCTGTGGCGGATACCCTGACCACGGAGGGGATCGTGCGCGAGATCAGCTCCCTCAAACTGGAAGTTGGCAAGGTGCTGACGGGCTTGTCCGACCAGCTCGAACAGGAGGCGGGCCGATATGAATCGGTGAAACGGGCCATTAGTGACAAAGAAAAGGAATTGGCGGAGATCTACGAGATCCAGAAAGCGGCCTCCTCCCTTGCCGCTCTTATCGAATCCCAGCATCAGAAAAAGGAGGAGTTTGAAGCGGACATGGCCTCCCGCAAGGAGATCTTGACTCGTGAGATAGATGAGATTCGTGCCGAATGGCAGAAGGAGAAGCAGCAACGGGCCGCCGAGGAAAAAGAGCAGGCGGCGGTTGAAGCCAAACGAAAGGCGCGGGAAAAAGAAGAGTTTGATTATGCGCTGCAACGGAATCGTCAGTTGGCAAAAGATGCCTTTGAAAAGGAAAAGGCGGAGTATGGGGAAAGAGCCGGGGCCCTGGAGCGGGAAATCGCCTTGCGCCGCGAACAATCGGATCGTTCGTTTGCCGAACGAGAACAGGCCATTGCCGGGCAGGAACAGGAACTTGCCGACCTTCGTGGTCGTGTCGTTTCGTTTCCTCAAGAACTGGAGAAGAGTGTGGCCGCCGCAGTCAAGGCCGCCGTGGACAAGCAGCAGTTTGAAGTAAAATACCGTTTGGAACTCCTGCAAAAGGAGTTTGACGGCGAGAAAAATGTCTTGACCACCAGAATAACCTCCATGGAAACCGTGATCAAAGAGCAGGCCGCACGGATTGGCAAACTGAATGAGCAGATCGAAAAGTCCTATTCGCAGGTTCAGGATATCGCCCTGAAGGCGGTGGAAGGATCGGCTGCGTTCAAGGCATTCGCCGGAATGCCGCAACGACAGGGTGAGTGATCAAACGAGGAAGGACTGATGAAAACCGGAGGAGCTGTGGGTAAAGAAGGCGTAAATGGAATCAATAAAAGTTCTCTGTAATTATTTATGATTCTTTTTGGGGTTTTGGCATGAATTGATTATCCCGTTCATCAGGGTTGGTCTTCTGGTCCCGCCTTTTACCCCGTGATTTTTTCTCTCGTGTAAATCGTCCTGACCATCTGCTTCAGCCCGTCCATATTTTTTTGTTTGAGGAAGAGATCGTGAGCACCCGTTTGGTTCCTGAGCTTGTGTCCTGCGTCAAGGAAGGATGCGCCCGTCATCAGATGGGGCGGGAAATATTGTCTGGGGTTATTGTCGGGATCGTGGCCCTGCCCCTGGCGATAGCCTTTGCCATTGCCTCCGGGGTCAAGCCGGAACAGGGGCTGATCACGGCGATAGTCACCGGTTTTCTCATCTCGGTCTTAAGCGGCAGCCGGGTGCAGATCGGCGGGCCAACCGGCGCCTTTGTCGTGGTGGTTTTTTCCATTGTCAGCAAGTTCGGGTACGACGGTCTGGCGGTCGCGACCCTTATGGCCGGGGTGATACTGGTCTGCATGGGGCTCGCCCGCATGGGGGCGGTGATCAAATTTATCCCCTATCCCATGACAGTGGGATTTACCAGCGGCATAGCCCTGATTATCGCCACCTCGCAGATCAAGGATTTTCTGGGGTTGAATATCCCCAAGCCCTCGGCTGAGTTCGTGCACAAGGTGGTCGAGTACGGCCAGCGCTTCGAGACCATTAACCCTTACTCCCTGCTGGTCGGCGGGGTTTCCATGGCGGTGATCCTCTTGTGGCCCAGGGTGTCCCGCAAGGTGCCGGGATCAATTATCGCCATTCTGCTGGCCACCCCCCTGGTTTACCTCCTTGATCTCCCCGTGGCCACCATCGGTTCCCAATTTGGCTCGGTGCCCAGTGTTATCCCTCTGCCGCATTTGCCCCGATTTGAGTGGGCCACCCTGCCCCAGCTTATCCCTTCAGCCCTGATTATTGCCCTGCTGGGGGCCATCGAGTCGCTGCTCTCGGCGGTGGTGGCCGACGGCATGACCGGTATGCGCCACCGCTCCAACATGGAGCTGGTGGCCCAGGGTGTGGCCAATATTGCCTCCCCCCTGTTTGGCGGCATTCCAGCAACCGGGGCTATCGCCCGCACCGCCACCAACATCAAAAACGGCGGACGAACCCCGGTGGCCGGCATTGTCCATGCGCTCACCCTGTTCCTGATCCTGATTTTTCTGGGGCGCTGGGCCGTGCTCATCCCAATGGCGACGCTGGCGGCTGTGTTGCTGGTGGTGGCCTACCACATGAGTGAATGGCGCCATTTTGTCAGACTGCTTCATGCGCCCAAATCAGATATCTTTGTTATGGTCGCGTCGTTTCTTCTTACCGTGTTTGTTGATCTCACTGTGGCCATCGAGGTGGGCGTGGTGCTCTCAGCTCTCCTGTTCATGCATCGGATGGCCGGACTGACCGAGGTGCGTCATCTCACCCGTGAGCTCAGCGAGGAGTATTCTCAGGAGATTGACGACAAGCCTATTGCCAGCCGAGAGATCCCGGCTGGGGTTGAGGTGTTTGAGATTTACGGGCCCTTTTTTTTCGCAGCCACCAGTCAATTCAAGGATACGCTGGGCATTATCAAAAAGCCGGTCAAGGTGCTGATTCTCCGTATGCGGCACATTATGACCATTGATGCCAGCGGGGTTCATGCCCTGGAGGAGCTGCTGGAGAAAACGGCCCGCGATGGCACGGCGCTGATGCTCTCCGGGGTGAGTGACCGGGTGCGGGCGACGATGAATAAAACCGGATTCACCGAGAGAATCGGGCAGGATCATCTGTATGAAGATATTGACGCCGCCCTGACCGGGGCGCGGCAGGTTCTGGCCAGAGCCGATGCAGGCGGAAGCGAGACGGCCATGGGGACGAGACCCTGTTGAGGGGTTTTTGATTAGTGACGGAAATGACAAGGGAAAACCTGTGAAAGGGTGTTGACGAGTTGACCAAAGGAGTGGTTTACGGGCAGGCGTACGGCTGTTTGCTGCAGGATTCGAGGTTTTCTAAAAAAGAGCGGAATGCTCAGGGAGGGTGTGAATGTCGGAAAATCAATATGGCTTTAAGTATGACGAATATGGCAATACACGGGAGATCCTTGTCTATGCCAGTGGCGCGACGGTGTCTTCCATCTCCTTTGTCA
>DYNG01000032.1 GCA_020721165.1 Desulfocapsa sulfexigens | reverse complement strand
CGCAGTCATGGTATCCTCATCCAAGAGGATGGACTGTACTCCGCTGTTGGTTCCACCATAAAGATCCTGCAAACCGACAATATCAATTTGGCCAGGACGAATGCCGGGAATGGTGGCATCGCCATTGGCATCTGTCTCTTCGTCTTCAATGGCCACCACGGCTCTTAGCGTTGTGCCACTTCCAGCAAGAGCGATGGAATCAGGGCCGACGCCAACGGTGATCTCCTTCACCAGATAAATGTTATTCATATCCTCAATGTTATAGACTTTTAGCAAGCCAGGAATGGCGTTGCTCACATTATCTCCCATCCGAATGGCAATAATAACAAAACGACCATCTGCAGTAATGGTCAGAGAGGTCGGTTCGCCAACGCCCCCGTTCTGTATGTTAAGATCCCTGATGAAGACCGGCTTTTCCGGGTTGGCGATGTTGACAAATCCGATTGTGCCATCAGGGGCATTGGTATAGACCAGGGTTTTGCCATCGGGGGTGGCGCTGATTATTTCGGCGACTCCGTCAATGGCGAAATAACTGGCCCGGGCAAACCCTGGAGAAGACAGCGTGTCGGCGACAGCCTCAGAACTGACTGTAAGGGAGAGGCCAGAAGCGAGCAGGAACAGCGACGAACAGGCCGCAACACAGAGCTTTTTCTTCATAGTGGTTTTCTCCATTGAAAAGGGGATGGCAGATGATTTTGAGTGGGCCGGTAGACTCTCAGCGAAAAAAAATGCAACAGCTTGGCCTGGCGACAGCCTGTACCTCCAGAGCAACAAGCGCATCAGTGACTTTAGAACCTTTCTGTTAGTGGTTCGTTTTTAAACGATTAAATTGTCGTTTAAACCGTATGAGGGGCGAGGAGGTGCAGCAGAACCTATTTTTGTTCGTGGGGAAAGTCTCCCTGGGGAACGAGCACGAAGAAGGAGACGGTGGAGGAGGTGGCTGTGCTGCGGCCATAGATAAAAAAGAGGAGAATCCACAGCAGTTGCAGGCTAATCATGGGGATGGGCTGAAGGCATATCGTCAGGCCCTTGATGATGGACGGCAGCGGCCCCGCCGTGGTCGGAACGAGGAGGCTAATTATCAGAACGAATGGCAGGGCCAAAAGGCTCATTTTTTGATAGACCGAGATCCGGCCCAAACCCCGGAAGTCAGAGCGCATGGTCTCCGAGAAAAAACGCCAGATCTGAGACACGAACAGACTGACCAGGAAGGCGGCCCCATAGTGTCCGCGCAGGAAAAGAGAGGTGGAGAAGAGGGCGGTCAAGGTATAGAGGAGGTTGGTGATGGCCTGGATCGGAAGCAATTTTTCCCCTGCCAGTCCTCCGTCATAGACGGCCTTTTTGGTGGCACCGGTGAAGACAAAGGAAAAATGGTCAAAGAGCTTGCGGGTCAACCAGCGGCATTCCTTTAATGGCTTACCATAGCAGCAGCCATAACTGATGCAGGCCAGCCGGCCCAAACCTTCGCCCAGGACGAAACTGATGGCAAGGGCCGCCAGAACCACCAGCAACTGTAGCTCGGGAGCGTGGACGGCGCTGAGCACAAGATTAACAATGACGATGGCCAGAGGGGCGAACAGCAGACCGCAGAAAAAGGCGCCGCCCACGGTGAAGGTATGGAGCTTTTTCTCGACCAGGCGGGCCAGGACTTTCGAGGCGGGCAGGCTGACCCCGAAGATGAGGAGAAATACCGCCATCACTCCGGGGAGATACGAGTTCGTGCTCTCAAGCAGGATCAGGCCAAACAGGGCGGCAATGGCCGTGGCTGTGGCCAGCAGAAATCCGTACGAGGTTAAATTAAGGCCCTGCCAGCCTCCCTGTTCATTTTTCCGCAGGGGAACCGCCGCCAGCATCTGCCAGCGTTCCTGGGGCAGAACGCGAAAGGCCCAGATGGAAAGGGTCAGAAAGACCAGGCCGGCGATCCCTATAAAGATTTGCTCGCTCATGGTGATTTTTCCGGGTTTGTTTGAATGGTCATCATCGTCAGGGATTATGCCCTGTTTGCTCGGCCAATGGTGGAGCGAACCTGGACATCGGTCTCCACCAGTGAATGACCAAGAACGGAAGAAAAACGGCTCTGCACATCCTGTCGCCTGACATTGCTGAGCAGGTCTTCGCTGAAAGACGACCTGTCTTTCTGAAACAGCAGAATATCCGTGGAACTGCCCGGACGGTACAGGCTCTTCGGGCAGCCTTTTTTCACAAAATCGTTGATTTCAACCGGCCGGGGATCGTTATAACCGGTCTCGCTGTAGCGCTGGACAATATCGCCAATCATCAGGGCCACCACCTCGATCATGGCCACCAGTCCGACCTGGGAGCCCCCGTTGACATCGGTGTCAATGATGGTCACAATCCGGCGGTTTTTGGAGTAGAGGGCGGCAATGGCCATCACCGCTCCCGGATTGCAGGAGTGGTATCGTCCTTCCAGTTCGTAAATATCCACCACCACTCCGCTCACCGGCAGGTGATTATAATGGTATTTGTCGGGAGTCAGGCGAAAAATGGCAAACTCACCGTCATAAAAATCCTTGATCCAGCCCCTCTCTTGACCCAGCAACTCTTCAAGGCTGAAAAATTTTTCCTTGATAAACAGATGAGGGGTGGCTTTCAGGGTTCCAATGAGCGTCTTGGCATCGGCGGGTGAAACCAGCGCCAGGGGGTCCTCATCCATCGGGCGCAGCTCCTGATACCTGATTTTCCGTTCAAAGACCTGGCGCGGGGTGTCAAAGGCCGAAGGTGGCTCCACACACTCCCGCCAGTCAGCGCCCATAACCGCCAGCAGATCCAGGCCCTTTTTCCGTTTCTGATCCAGTCCCAGATTGAAATGGAGATAGCCCAGGAGACTGGACGAATAGCTTGAGGTCAGGGCCTTGAACATGGACGGGGCATGTTCCCGCACCCGGCTGTAAAGAAAGCGGATGGAGCGGTCCCCCAGCAGCTTTTCGGTGATGATTTTCCCCGATTCCCGGGCAATATATTGATGCTGCAACATAGGGACTCCTGGTTGTCACTCTCCTGGGCGCCTTGAAATATGAGGGTTTTCGCTCAAAGGCACGGCAAAAGAAAAGTTTTTGCCACAGGCAAGTAATGAATATTATAAAGATTTTTCCTGCTCTCGCCGTTTCTGTTCAATGATGAGCAGGGACAGGAGAATCAGTCGTTGAATTTCATCGCCTGAGGCCTTGCCGTTGATGACCCGGGGAGCAAAGCGATCAATATAGGCGGTAATGGAACAGCCACCGGTCACGATTTCCGCCATTTTCGATATCACCTGGCACCCTTTTCGCTCAAAACGATAACTGTCTTCAGAAAGCACCCGCATCCCCTCTTCCAGATGATCGGTCAAAAGGGTGGTTCGGTAATACTTTTCCGCCGCCCTGTTAAATTCATCGGCCTGAAGATTCATGGCGCTGCCGCGAGCTCCTCGACTCTCCATAATTTCCCTGGTCAGTCGTTCGGCAGCGGTTTTCTTGTCTCCGGCCAGAATCGCCTTCATCCTGGCCAGCTCTTCTTTAACTCCAGCGGTTTCCAGCAGCCAGCCCCCTTCTTCTTTGATGATGTGCAGGCAGGCCTGTTGATAATCGAGGGTTCCCACCCGAATATAGCCTTTGTAGCGGCGGCTGGGGCGCTGGTTTCGCACCAGGGCCAGAATACGGCGGAGGAGATGATTTTTGCTTTCAGCATGGACAAAGAAGGTGGGCAGGCCAATGGAGGCGGCAAAAAAAATCTGGCGGCGCTCGCTTTCGATAAAGGGATTATCGGGGATATGATGATGGCGCACCGTGCCACTTACCACCCACTGGTAGGCCAGGGCGGTGATTATGGTCTGGAGGTTGACCGCCGCGCTCATGTCCTTGAGCAGGCGGGGGAACAGGGAATAATGTCGTCCCTCAAATCCGGAAAAGTTCATCTTTGCCAGCTCCCGCATCCGGTAAGGCAGATACGAGGCCATGCTGGCATCGAAAACTCCCATTTCGCTCAGATCTTTTTTTAACCGATCCTGATTGCCAACAGTCCCATCCAGGGCCGGACTCTGCTCCACACTTTGCAGGGCGACCAGGTAATCAATAAGGCGCACATCGGGGATAAAATCACCGCGCAGGCCCAGCAGACGGCTGAGGAGGCGGTCCATCTTTTCCGGCCCATTGGGGGTGAAGCTGTGGCCGCAGAATCGCAGATGAGCCTTTTTTTTCCAGCGCCGCCAGAGCATCCGCAGATGGGTGTAATCCAGTTCATGGGGCAGAAAACCCAGGGCCTTTTCTGGATGAAAATCACTAAAGCCAAGGCGATAAGGGGCCGCTGAAACGGTGGTCACGAAGAGGGGCAGGAAATGCTCGACTATCTTAATGGCCAGATCGCCAAAATATTTTTCATGCTGGTGTCCTGATTGACCAGGCGAATCTCCATAGCACCGGCTCAAGACCTTGCTGCCCAGGGTAATATGAACACCGTTATTGGCCAGGCAGGTGTTGGAAGTATTGGGCAGAACAACCAGGTTGTTGACGATAATGCCAGCCTCTTTCAGTTTGGCGATGGTGTTCAACTGACTGCGCGACAGGGTACGGTGGCAGAGCCCCATATACTCATTCTTCTCTTCGCCGCGTTGCCAGCCCGAGAGGCAGGGGTTGAGAAACAGTTCGCGGTAAAAGGCGTCGGAGACCAGGTCGTTGAGCTGCTTTTGCCGCAGGGGCGGATTGGGGGCCATATAGAGCTGGCAGGTCTGGCCGTGGCTTTGCAGATGAAACTGCTTGTTGGCATATTGCACCAGAAGCTGGGTGAAGAAAAACCGGCGGGCGGTTTCTTTGGCGGCTGCTATTCCCGGCAATTCCCCATCGTCTGAGCCGGTGACCAGAAAGGAGGTGATCTCCGGCGAGGTGTTGTCGCTGATAAAATGCTCCATCAACCGTTTCCCGATCTGGAGAAAAAGCGGGAAATTCAGGTCAGGCTGACTGATGGCATCCGCCAGGGTCAGTTTGAGCAGATAACTGATGGGCACCCGCAACCACTCTTCCCCCTGCTGGGTAAAGAGAAAGCGGTGGCGATCCTGGCGAAGCCCCTGGTCGGGGCGGGATTTGTCGGCCAGCAGATCGTGCTGGAGAACAAGTTCAGCGTGGCGCGACAGTCGGTTGCGGGGGAAACGAACCCAACTGTTTTCCCAGACCTGCTCCTCATTCTCATCGAGAAAGCGGCGCAGATCGGTGATGGCCGAGCGGGGCATATCGCCCCGCTCGGCCCGGCGTTGCAGATTTTGAAAATAGTTGGACTCTTCAATGGCAATCGCCAGATCCACCTGCTCCCTGTTGCCAATCACGGCCACCTGCACCTCGTTTTCTACCCCGACCGTGGTGTCAGAAGGGGAAAAGGGCTGCTGGCCGGAGCGGGCCAGAACCTCCTCTCGAAACCACTCATTCTGATCAGCCGGGGAGGTCGCTTCATGATTCAGGGCAATCCGGGAAGGGGGCATAGATTCACCAGGGTGGAAGGGAGGGGATAGGGCGGTCAACTATTAGCGGGATCGGGCCAGCGCCACGACTGCCAATTCAGGCGAGAAACAGAACTCTTCAAAAGAGGATGGTGAAAAGACCGGACACTGCTGAAGCTGGCCGGTTTTACAGTATCGTTCAAGCTCCTGTACACTTGGGATATAGGGCGAGGCATTCAACCGGCAACTGGCCACCGACCAGCCGGCATTGACGGAATCATAACAGGAAAGATAGATACAGCGACGCATGACGATACTCCAGGAAAGATGAAGGCAGAAGACTCTTGTCCCGATAAACGGGATAAGGCGTTAACAACATCACCCTATCTTGTCAGTATTTGGCTGGAATTAAGGAAGGATTATTTTTTGGTCAGGGGCGGATGATTCGTTCTCATCCCCTTTTTTAACGGACTGACCCAGGGAGATATTTTTCAAACACGATTGTAATGAAATACTCATCTCGTCCTGTCGTATCACTGATAGAAGCAAGGCTTAAGTGGTCAACTGAAGATTGATCTGTTTTCCGGCCTGCCTTCTGGTTCAGGATGCAAACGGTATTTTTTTCATGAGAGAGGATTTCATGCGCCTGCACGAGCTTACCCCGTTTTTCAAGGGCCGTCTCCCCGGCCAGTTGGTTATTCAATACGCCAGCCACTGCAATGCCGACTGTCCCCAGTGCGGTATGCGCCGTTCCCAGGTTTTTCAGCGCAGCCGCCTGGACCAGGATAGGGTCAAACGACTCATTGATGATGGCGCCCGGCGCGGAGTCCAGGCCCTCTCTTTTACCGGCGGCGAGCCCCTGCTTTTCCTGGATGATCTTCTTGAACTGATCAACCATGCCGCCAGCGCCGGAATTGGCTATATCCGAACCGGCACCAACGGCTTTCTGTTCATGGGCTCGGAACGACCCGATTTTGAGGCCCGTATCTCCGCCCTGGCAGCCAGGATTGCGGCCACCAAGTTATACACCTTCTGGATCAGCCTTGATTCCGCCGACCCGGAAGAGCATGAGCGAATGCGCGGTCTGCCCGGCGTGGTGCGCGGGATTGAGAAGGCGCTGCCCATTTTTCATGCGCATGGGGTTTACCCTTCGGTTAATCTCGGAATCAACCGCCATACCGGAGGGCGCAATCCCCGCCTCTATGAGCCGGATCTGGAAGGGGAGGAGTTCAGCGCCCTGTTCCGGGAGGCCTTCCGCCGCTTCTATTCCTTTGTCCAGGGACTCGGATTTACCATTGTCAACGCCTGTTATCCCATGAGCGACACCCCTGAGGAACCGGGGGCGCCGGCGGGGGGCGAGGGCTTGTCCAGGGTCTATGGCGCCGCCTCCGCTGATCGGGTGATCTCCTTTAGCCCCGAGGAAAAAGGCCTGTTGTTCCAGGCCCTGTTTGAGACGATTCCGCTCTTTCGGGGCCAGATGCGGATCTTCTCGCCGCGCTGTTCCCTCTACAGCCTGGTCAGAAAATTCCGCGACCATATCCCCCCTCAATATTCCTGCCGGGGCGGTCACGACTTCTTCTTTGTCGAATCCGAGCGGGGCAATATCCACCCCTGCGGCTATCTGCCCGAAGTCTTTGCCGAACTGCCCGATCTGCGCCACCGGGAACCTCGAATCTCGCGGCGCAAAGAGTGCCAGCTCTGCGAGTGGGAGTGCTTCCGTGATCCTTCCGAGATGCTGGGTCCCTTGGCCGAGTTGTTTTCCAACCCCTTGCGCCTGGCGGGGAAGCTCTGGCGCGATCCGAAATTTT
>DYNG01000031.1 GCA_020721165.1 Desulfocapsa sulfexigens | reverse complement strand
CAAGTCACACTCGCTTACCCGAGGCCACCTTCTTGGCAGGGATCATTTTGAGATGATCACAATGGAACCTCACCCCCCAATAAAACCCCTCTCACGAATAGGTCCCTTATTCTTTTCCGGCCTTCAGCCCAAACATTCCCTGAAGCGCGGCAGGCAGATCAGCGGGCAGAACAATAGTTTTGGCATTGCCAGAGACAGCTAAGTGCTCCAGGGTGGCTATATACTTTTCTCCCAGCAGATAAAGGGCCGGTAGCGACTCTCCGCCAATCCCCTGCTGCACCAGAGCCAAAGCGTCCCTGGTCGCATTGGCAAGCACTATTTTCGCTTCGGCTTCTTTTCTGGAGGCCTCCAGACTTCCTTCCGCATCAAGAATAACCCTCTGTTTCTGTCCTTCCGCCGTCAGAATGGCCGCCTGCTTTTCTCCCTCCGCCTCAGTAATCGCGGCCCGGCGGATTCGTTCAGCAGCCGCCTGCCGCTCCATGGATGCCTGCATGGTGACCGAGGGCTTGATATCCTGAATCTCAATACTCTTGACCATCAGCCCCCAATCTTCAAGCTCGTTGGCAATGGCCTGCACCAGCTTGACCTTGATCTGCTCTCGAGAACTGAGCGCATCATCAAGATCCATCTGTCCGACTATAGCCCGCAGATTGGTCATGATCAGGTTGCTGGTGGCATGCTGGTAATCATCAATACCAAAGATGGCCTTATAAGGGGTATGGATATTGATAAAGGCGATGGCGTTGGTAATGATCACCGCATTATCACGGGTAATAACCTCCTGACTGGGAATTTCCAGCGAGATATCCTTTCTCGTGACCTTGGCGGCAATTGTATCAATGTAGGGAATAATCAGATTTAACCCAGGCATAAGAGTGGTATGATATTTGCCAAGACGCATGACCACGAATTCAAAGCCCTGGGGAACGATTTTCACCCCATTGACAATCGTAACCACCACCAGCGCCAGAATCGCCCCCACAATAACCAGCCATACATCCATGATGTCTTCCTCCTTTTTTCTGATCCGATGGGCAATGAATCACGCCCCCACCTTTTCCACCTTCAATAAGCAGTCACCCTGATCTGCCGGCAAGACCGCCACAACCCGCAACCGATCCCCAGTCATAACCGGCACATCAGCAATAAAGGGCCAGGATTCCTCCCCCAGCACTGGCACCGAAAACACCACCCGTCCCTTTTCCCCGGCAATCAGGGCTCGACTGGCAGCAATGCCGGTCTGACCAATGGCTGCCTGCTCATCATGCAACAGATCCTTGATCCTCTTCCGAGGCACAAAATAGCGGAACCAGCAGACGGTAAAGGCGATGCTGGAGACTAAAAAAACCAGGATCTGCCATTTTAACGCCACCGACGGCAGCATGAGCAGCAACATTCCGGTCACCAGCGCCCCCAGACCAAACCAGAAAATGGTAAATGAAGGGATCACTAATTCCAGCAGAATCAAGACCACCCCTGCCACAATCCAGTGCCACCAAGCCATGTTCCCCATCATTTTTCCTCATGAAAAGAGATCCCAGAATTGCGCACTCAAAACTAACGACCAATACCCCTCAAATTTTTCTCTCTATAAAGGCTATCACAAAACTCGTGCGCTCTTCAAGGGAAGACCCATATTATTCGAGGGCAGAAGCAGATTCGGAAAGAATCAAAAACGGTTGCGGCCATACCGGGCAGTGGCATGCTCCACAGCGCTCATTTTTTTCTCCTCAAGCATCTGTCGTAATCGCTGCAACTCAATATGGGCGTGACGAAGCTCCTCCTGAAAGGCGGCAGGAAGGGACCCGCCGGGACTCTCGGCGACCTCTTCCTGCTGCCGGGCAAGACGAGCAACATTTTGCTGGGCCCGATACAACTCAATGGCCAGAAGTTTAATGGACATGACAATACAACTCGCAAAAAAGACTCGAAAGGAAAGGGAGGGGACGGGACAGGGGCTGTCGCTCTTGTTGATTTTTTTTTTGGGGAGGACAATGCAACGATCTGGTCAGGATGCCATTCAACAAGCCTCTCTGACCAGATCAACCAGTTCCTTTACAACCTGCAAAGGTCTAACAACGGCCAATCCCTCAAGCGCCTCCGGCCTTTACAGGAGCCGCTGTGTTCGCGCTTTCCGAGCTGGCAATGGCCGAACGGGAAACCTTGACTCGGACATTCTGGGCAATTTCCAAAGTGACGACGGTATCGGTCAGACCCGTAATCGTGCCATGAATTCCCCCTTTGGTAATCACCTTGTCACCACTCTTCAGGTCGCTCAAAAACTGCTGCTGCTGCTTTGCCTGTTTCTGCTGAGGCCTAATCAGCAAAAAATAAAAAACCACAAAAATAAGAATCAAGGGGATAAACTGGGCGAATTGCCCACCACTTCCGGCTGCTGGCATAATCATTCCTCCACAAACGAATCTGAAAAAACATTTTCTTGAATATAAACGAGATAGTTATCAGAGACAATTCTCTGATCAAAAAAACACAATACTCATTCACCACTCAGCCTGCCATAAAAATTATTCCGAAAAAGAGGAAATTGATCTCGCTCAATGGCCGTCCGCATCTCCGCCATCAGATGCAGATAGTAGTGGAGATTATGAATGGTATTGAGATGATAACTCAAAATCTCTCGACACATAAAGAGGTGGCGCAGGTAGGCCCGGGAATAATTCCGACAGGTATAACAGGAGCAGTTGGCATCAAGCGGGGCCTTATCATCACGATAACACGCATTTTTTATCGAAATCTTGCCGACCGAGGTAAATAGGGTGCCATTGCGGGCATTACGGGTGGGCATCACACAATCGAACATATCCACCCCCCGATACACCCCCTCCACCAGATCTTCAGGAGTGCCAACTCCCATCAGATACCGAGGGTATGCCACCGGCAGATGCGGGATGACCGCCTCCGTCATCTCCTGCATCAAACCCTTGTCTTCACCGACGCTTAAACCACCAATGGCATAGCCGTCAAACCCGATATCCATAAGAGACTGGGCATGATCCTGCCGTAAATCCGCAAACATACCACCCTGAACAATGCCAAAAAGAAGCTGACCGACATTGGTCTGGGCCTGACGACAGCGCCTGGCCCAGCGCGTCGTCAGATCAGTCGCCGCAATCGTTTCACTCCGGCTGGCCGGGTAAGGGATGCAGGTATCCAGACACATCATGATATCCGACCCCAACGCCTCCTGCACCCGTACCGCTTCTTCCGGGCCGAGAAAGAGAGAGGAGCCATCAAGATGAGAACGAAAGGTCGCTCCCTGCTCCGTAATTTTGGCCAGTTCCTTGAGACTGAAAATTTGAAAACCACCACTATCTGTCAGAATCGGACGATCCCAGTGCATAAAGGCGTGCAACCCGCCAAAGTTTTGAATTAACTCATGACCGGGACGGATATAGAGGTGATAGGTATTGCCCAGAATGATCTCGGCCTGCATCTCCTGCAGATTTTCCGGCGTCACGGCCTTGACCGTAGCCTGGGTGCCAACGGGCATAAAAACCGGCGTTTGGAAGATCCCATGCCCGGTTCGCACCTCACCCCGACGGGCGGCACAGGTAGTAGAACGGGAATGCAAGGTAAAGGGTGAAGGGTTTGTCATATCACGACACTCATTTTTTAAGAACACCTCCTGGAAACTCATCATTTCACCGAAGCTCTTCATCAGGCTATTTTTTTCTTCGGACACTCAGGCGATATGCCCACGATTTATCGAGTGCCTCGTCGGTAAACGAAAAGAAAATATTGTGCAGAGGCAATGATAAAATCAATATTCTTTGCGCATCATACCTGGCAAAGAAAATATTTACTACAAGAGAGAGGCTGGAGAACTTGTGTGGAACACAATATTTATTATGAATTCGTTATAATTGTGGATATTCCCCTGCATATATTTTCACCCCATCCGCAACCAAGAGGTCAAAAATTTGAACCAACCTGCAACCCCATATAAAACAAGTCAAAAAAAAATGAGAGAATAGGTTGACAGGGCTAAAAAAATGCAGTAGTACAAATTATTGAAGTTTGTTTCGTATTAATTTTTTCATCACGGATGAAAGAAAAAACGGTGTAAGAAGAAGTGAACGCATTGAATCTTTAGCCTGTTTATCACAATGGGCAAGGATTCATAGGAACGGTCATGAGTCTCAGGAGGACTTGTGAATCGTAACCATCAAATCAATTGGAGGAAAGAAGATGATTAAAAAATTATCCATGCTGGCCATTGCTGGCCTGATCGCCCTGCCAGTAGCCGCATCTGCTGGCGTTGGCCCACAGAAAGCATCTGGCGATCTTGATCGTAAAATCTCAGACCTGAGCGCTCAGCTTGACCAGTTGAAGGCCCAACTGGCCGCCCAGGCTGAAGCCAATGCCGCTACCGGTAAAAAGGTTGACGACTTGAATGGTCGTGCCGCCGACTGGGATCTGGCTGCTCGCGTGAAACTGTATGGTGATTTCCGTGCTCGGATGGATTATTACAATGCCGAGAGTGTTTTCGGCACCAAGTATAACAATGATACTGCCTGGACCAATCGTTTCCGTCTGAATATGCGTGTCGCTGCCACTGAGAATGTGGAGTTCAAGGGCCGTCTGGCCATGTATAAATCCTGGGGTATGGAGTCCGCCTGGCAGGATGATTCCAATACCGCCTGGCCCCAGTTCGATGGCAACTCCACCCGCACCCCTTCTGACAACGCCCTGCGCGTGGATCGGGCCTTTGTTAACTTCAACAACATCGGTGGCGCCCCCGTCTGGTTCTCCGTTGGTCGTCGTCCAACCACCGATGGCAATCCTGCCAACATCCGCATGAACAGCACTGAGCGCAGCGGCACCCCGCTCATCATGGACTACGCCTTTGATGGTATCTCCGCTGGCTATGCCTACAAATGGGGTGGAGATCTCGGCGCTGGCCGGGTTCGCGTCTGCTATGGTCGTGGATTTGAGGATGGTCTTCAGGTGGATGGCGACAATATGGATGATATGGACTTCATCGGCGTGAGCTGGGATGTCCTCCAGAAAGGAGATCGCTTCGTTTATCTCCAATCCTTCCTGGCTGCCAATGTCGTGAATTATCCTAACTTCCAGGATCCGATCATTGATGCCAATTTCGGCTCTATATCAGGCATGGGCCCACGGGTCAATGTGGGCAACATTCAGCACACCGCTGCCACCTATATGGACAAAATTGCCGGCCTGAACTATTTCGTGGCTGGTGGCTGGAGCATGACCGATCCTAATGAGCAGGGAATGTTCAACGATTATGTTGGCATGATGATGATGCAGACTGGGCCTAACCAGGACAGTGAAAATGGTTACCATGCCCATGTTGGTATCCGTTATGACATTGACCAGGTTGGCCTCAAGCTCGGCGCTGAGTGGAACTACGGCTCTGAGTTCTGGATCGGCATGACCCCCGGTCATGACGACCTCTATCAGTCCAAAATCGCGGCTCGTGGTAATGTGTACGAGGTTTATGGTATTTATGACCTGCCCACCGGCGCTGCCATCTCCAAGTATGCCAAGACCTTCATGCGTGTAGGCTATCAGCGCTATGAGTATGATTACGCCGGTTCCAATGATTGGAACATGGCGCCTTATGATCTGAGCGATGCTGGAGATCAGTTCAAACTGGCTGCCATGGGTGTAGATGCCATTGAAAGCGCAGATCAAGTTTATGTAACCCTTGAGGCTTCTTTCTAAGTCGTCCTGCACCACAAGCCGTACCAGGAAGGGCGATGTGATCAAATAAAGACCACATTGCCCTTTCCGTACAGTCTTATCAGTATAAAAAAGGTTCCTCATCGGAACCTTTTTTTTGCTTTATCTGGTTTTTGCGCACGAATAACCTCGCATCCTGAAAAACATAAGGAAAATTGGCATCACCCCATCCATGCTCTCCCCCCACTCCATCTCTACCCCGACGCCCGAAATTCTTCTTGCCACCTTTGATCGTCACCACGGAATCAGCGTTCCTCCTTTCGCCTCACTCAATTGCGGCTTCAATGTCGGAGATGATCCTGATCTGGTTCGCAACAATCGTGCCGCCATAAAACAGGCGCTGGGTATTCGTCGTCTCATTTCAGCCAAGCAAATCCATGAAGACCTCGTGTATATCGTTGACAACTCCCCAGCCTGTGATGAAGAAAAAGAGGGAGTTGACGCCTTAATTACCAGTAAAAGGGGCATCGCCTTGATGATTCAGCACGCCGATTGTCAGGCGATCCTTCTCCATGATCCGGTACAATCCGTAATCGCCGCCGTTCATTGCGGCTGGCGCGGCAATGTTCTCGGGATTATCAAAAAGACCGTCCAGGCAATAACAAACTTCTCTCAATCAAACCCTCACAACCTCCATGCCACTATAAGTCCGGCGCTGGGCCCCTGCTGTGCTGAATTTATCCACTATCGCCAGGAACTTCCTGCCTCCTTTCTGCCCTTTCGGACAAACGATAACCATTTTGATTTTCGGCAAATATCCCGATTTCAACTCATCGAAGCGGGTCTGCCTCCGGAGAATATTCAGGCTTCTTCCGTCTGTACCTCCTGCAACCATAATTTTTTTTCGTATCGGCGAGCCCGCCGAACTGGTAACGGCATAACCGGACGGAATGCAAGCATTATCCTCCTCAAGGAAAAAACCGATTCAGGGGAGGAACGCGAACGAGGAAAATTGTCCCACAACATCACGAAGTCATTTCGATACCCCCATTAACTCCGTGGACATTTATTCGTCTTTTGAAGAGTTTTTTCTGGCCGCTTGCTTTAGAGGCCGTTACGCAACAAGAAGTGACAGAGTCGTTCTTTCTTCTTCGCCCCCCTTGGCAAGTCACTCGTATAGGATTAAGATGGAACCGCATTTTTACACATTTCTTTCAGCGACCCACGACCAACTTCGAAGCAGACAACTTTCCTTTTTTTTTGCGCGTGATTATTGACTCCATGCAAATTCACATTAACGGCCACGCCACCATAATAGAATCTGGGATCTCCATTGCAACCCTCTTACGCGAGAAAGGGCTTTCATCTGCGCCCGTGGTGGTTGAACAAAACCGGACCATTCTGCAGCCGGAGGAGTACGAACGAGTGTTGCTTGCTGAAAATGACCAGGTGGAAATCATTCGCTTTGTAGGAGGCGGCTGAGAGGCCGACCAATTCATTGACCAATAAACTGACCATCGGCGGACGCTCGTTTCACTCCCGCCTCTTTCTCGGCACCGGCAAATTTTCTTCCTCCGCAGTCATG
>DYNG01000030.1 GCA_020721165.1 Desulfocapsa sulfexigens | reverse complement strand
GATTTCTTGCCACCATAGAGAACTCGCTTTCCCTTTTCCTTACAACCTGTTGTCGGCGGTTTAAGAAAATGAAAAAAAATGATACTTTCTATGAAGGTTTGATTTTATTGAATAAAACAAGAATGAGCCAGCGGGCGTCATCTGGCATCCTGCTGAATGGGACATAACATTCATATAGCCTAAGCAAACATTTCCATTGCAGTATTCCATGCCTTGTCTTTGAGTAATGCTCCAGTCCCAAACCAAGCACTGTCAAGTCTTTCGCTCTGATTATTACTCTTTCGCTGGTGGTCAGCATAATAAGTCACAGCATTTACCAAACCCCAGGCAGTATCTTTTGCAGTTTCAATCTGCTGGCCTGGGGCATTGACAAAAGCTGATTTCAAATTTTGAATCTCAATAATTGCTTTCTTGGGAAGGTGCTCCCCCTCTTTCGCGCTGAGGAACAGTTTTTCCATAAATTGATTTACGATGGTTGCGTCAACTTTTTCTTTGGCCAGCCTATCTACTTTTTCGTGAAATGTTCCCCAGGCATCTTTAATCAGGTTGAGTTGCTTTTTTGCTGCATCCCAGTCAACCTGTCTATTATGGGCAATTTTAAGACATTTAACTGGCGACTTATCTTTAATTTCCTCCATTGCAAAACCAAGTGTATTCTGACAAACGACGCGCACGCTTGTAAAAGCAATGGTTGTGGCAAGGCTTTTATCGCAGGAAGAAGCAAGAAGCAGAAATGCGTCTATTTTGTCTTCTGGGGACATAATATGACTGGGCAAACTCGACCGTGCCAGTCCCCACACCTTTCTCCCTTCATCCAAAGCACCAGCTGTTTCAAGGGTAAAGGCTGAACCGGCAATAAGGTTTCTATAAAATTCAACAACCTCTTTTGGCTGTACAATACAGTACGAATCAGAAACAATGGATAAAGATTCTCCGTTATCACTCCTTATTAAGACATCTCGGCCCTTTACAGATTTCATTTGTTCTTGAAATTGATAACAAACCGGTTGACGAAGAATTTGCCAGTCAAGGCCTGCGGCTTTGATCCAATCTTCAATACTGGCACCGGGCTTTAATTGCTCCCCCAGTCCGTGCCAAGGCACTGCGCCCACATAAGCCATTGCCGCCTTGCCTGTACTGCAATCAATATTATGTGCCATGAGTCGTTCCTTTCTACTTGAATTGTTGTGCCGTACTTTTAAGCTGCTGCTGAAGTTATAAGGCTATTTGTCCATTTTTCAAATTTGTAAACCAAGTGTCATATTGAGACGGAATCAGCAGGTCAAAGGTGTACACTTGCCGCTCAGTAAATTCATTATCCCTGATAAACTCCGCAGGAATATTCCCGTCCTCCAACTTCTGATTCAGAATGGTGAAATGCTCCTTGGCGTAGCGCTCCTTAGCCGGTGTTGTTTCATCCGTATCGTCATCTGCTTTTATTTCAACAACCCTGATAATCGTCGTTAAACCTTTATCCTGCAAAACTCGCAGTTGCTGGATCTCGGTTCCTTCGCCCTTGAGAGTGCGGATATACTTGCCAAGGTCTATTTTAATAAAAAAATCAGGGTTGAAACTCGCCCGAACACGGTCTTTTCCTTTGCGAAAGTATTCGTAATCGATGGAATAAAACCCCATGTCCCTTGATTTGAGCCACGATTGCAGATAGCGAGCAGATTCGATCAAGCCATATACAAACAGCTTCTCAGGATTTGATGATACTCTGACCAGATTTTGCGGTGACTTGAATATGCTGGCATTGACCGCGTATGGGGGCTTGTAGCCGTAAAGCGCTCGAATGTGATCCTTGTTCTTCTTGATAAAATCGTCCAGCATATCAAAGAGGGGAAGCTGCTTGGTGTCAAAATTGCCGCGCATATTTTTCAGATATGTCAAAGCAAACTGATTATCCTCGCTTAATTCATTTTCATAATCCTCGGTCAAGAAAAGAGTAATATCTTTGTCAACCTCACTGACCCGAATACTCGAACGATCCATCTCCTCAGTTTTGACTGGTGTAAGGTTGCCGGGTATGCTTTCTCGTTTAAGCCTTTGACGACCAGCAGGCATATACTGGCCAAAATACAAATCAATTATCTGGGCGTTCTCTTCTGATAGCCGATCACCATCAAGCATCTTGAAAGTCATGGCACTGCGAACTACCTGCCTTATATCCTCTACATCCGGCAGACGATCTTCAACAATCACGGTATCGATAAAGCTGAATAACTGCTTTTCAAATGTTCGGTTCGAAAATCGTTTTGCCTGAGCAGAGACAACTTCATCAACCGTGACAAAATTTCGTCGCAACTCGAATTTCTTGTCACCTGTCACCAGATAGTTGATTGTTATCCCAAGATGTTCTGCCTGTGAGTTCAGAGATAATATTTCCCGTTTCGGCTTGTCATCTACCATTGGCTTATCAACAAGAGTGGAGACCGGCGTATAACTGATATGAAACAAGGTGAAATTATGTTGTGCTCGACGCTGGCCACCGCCTGTTTTCAAGGTAAACGAACTGAAATACACCTCGCACTGGGTCACATAGTCAACTAATTCTCGGATATGATCGGCAAACTTTTCATGGTTGGTCACCGTCACCACTGGATAGGCGGCCATAATCTTGGCATAGGGTACTTTACGGGGCATTCTCAACCCCCGGCCAAGCACTTGAGAGATGAGCCGCTTGGATTTGAAGACCCGCTCCTGCATTGGGACTATTTGAAAAACATTCTCTACATCCCAGCCCTCAGAAAGTTTCTCCACGGCAAAGATAAACTCGGTCGGTTCCGTGAGTCTTTCAATCTCGTCAAGTTTCTTCTTGTATTCTGATTCAGCCAGTTTGCTGACAACACAAATCACCTGTGCTCTGGCCAGATTTTCATAATAGGAATCAGGTTGATCACTGTTTTTTACCTGTTTGAGCTGAGTTCCAAGAAAACGGATAAACTCTTCCGATTGTTTAATGGCCACATTCTGTTGCGGGGCAATAAACAGGGTGATCGGTTTGACAAGCGCTTTGCCGTTTCTGGTTGCGTAGGAATAATTGAATTTATTGTCCAGATGGGTCTTGTAGATAATTTCAAATACTTGCTCTGGAGTAAGGTTGTCATCAGAGCTGGTATGGAGGATGGGATTGATTTTCTTGATGTGGCCGTCCCGCAGGGCATCGGGGATAGAGTAGTTGTAAATAATGTCAGTGAAATACTCGTCCTGGTTGTACGGGGTGCCGGTAAAGCCGATATGTCGGGTGATTTTCTGCTCTTCCCGCAAAAATTTCATCCACAGCCGTTCGCTGCGTTCTTCTCCTTTCCCCTCTTTCTCCTCCAGCGCCAAGCCAGTATCGGTAAAAGTCAGGTGGGTATAGGCATGGTGAACTTCATCAGACAAAACCAATACATCGTCGGTTCCCAGAAAAAGGGTGTCACCGATGGCATTACGATCTTTATTGTAGATGGCATTGATGTTTTCGATGATGATGCAATAGTCTTCGGCGGGTTTGGTTTCATCAAGAAGGACAACAGGGACATTGCGATATTTGGGCGGCAGTTTGCTGTTTAATCTGGTGTCATGCATCAGCATTTTACATTTCTGCCGCAGTCCGGCTTCGATTACCGTTGATGACGGCCCCAGCACCAAAACCCGCTTGCTAAGCTTCATGACTATGGAAAGATAGGCAATGGCAAAGATGAGGAAAGATTTCCCGGTGCCGGTGGCCAGGTGAATAACACCGGATCGTTTATCCGGCAGGGGTAAATGGCGGAGAAAATTTTCCTCAGTGGAAAACCGTTTCTGAATAGAGGCTTTCTTCTTGAAATTTTCTTTGGCAAGTTGGGTGACATCTCTATAACTGCCACCCCAGAGATAGACCATGGTTTTTTTAATGGCCTCAAACTGGTAAGGGCGGCTGTCGGTCAGGGCTTTGACATACTCTTCAATCTCCCTGAAATCAAACTGCTCAATGTCAAACTTCTTTTCATTGACATCAAAGGTATGCTCGGAAAGATTCAGCCGTGTGGCCTTCTTTTTCGCTGGGGGCATGGGGTTACTCGCTTATCAGAGTGGGTTTTGATTCGTTGCCGTGTTTGTCAATGGCGATGACAGCGGTGATGGCCGTCACACCGGCTAAAACGATTTCGCCATTTTCTGGAATATCTTTGGCATATACGGCATGTTCCATATCAAAAACTTCCCTGTTATAGTCAATATCCACCAGGAGAAGCGACAAGCCAGAAAGTCCCGTATAGGCAGCGCCGTCACGGGTGAGGATAGGAGTGGAAAATTTCGTTATCTTTAATCCTTTGCTGGTCTTGGCCACCTTCAATGCCACTTTGTCGTTAAAATAAAAGCCGACGGATGAGACCAGATTGTTGATGTTGGCGGCAGTATCCGGCTGGTCTTCGATGGCGAAGTTACGGGACGCCTGTTCCAGGATGGAATAAGGGAACTTGAGGAAGCGGAAGTGAACTTCGCCGCCTGAGCCATTGGGGAGTTTGATGTCGGATACCTGGGTGCAGCTCTCCGGCACGGCAATATAGAAAGTTCCCTTCAGTCGTCCGCGTGACTGGGTGATGATGTCTTTGAGGTACTCCTGATCAATCCGCACATTGTAAAGAAACTGGTCATCCCAGACAGGGAAGATTTCCACCGGGTCGCCGTCTCGTTCGGCATAGATGTGGTCGAGCTTATATTTGGCGACATAGTCTTTCTCTTCTTTGGGAATGCCGAAGAGGGCCAGAACAAAGGAGATGTAGGCGCACTTGTTTTCCCGCAGATTCATGATGCGGCTGAAATCGTAGGCTCCAACCGATGCCACGGCAAAGGCTTTGGGTGGCTGGCCGTAGTTGGCGTTTTTCTTGACGGCATCGAAGGCTTTAGATTCAGCGATACGCAGGATGCGCTTCTGCATGGTGTAGATGGAGTGCTTGCCAAAATCGCAGGTAATCCAGCGACGCCCTAACTTTTCGGCTGTGGCCGCTGTTGTCCCCGAACCACCAAAGATGTCCATGACCAGGTCGTCGGGGTTGGATGAAACTTTAATAATTCTTTCCAGCAGTTGTTCTGGCTTTTGAGTTGGATAGTTAATACGCTCCGCGGCTTGAGAGTTTACTGGAAAAATATCCAACCACACATCCATTACAGGCTGCCCTTGAACTTCATCTATGTAACGCTTTATTCTGGGGACTCCACTTTTTGTATAATACAACTTCCCTTCAATTTCATAGCGTTGCATTGTTTGGATTGGGCACCGCCAAATTTTTGTTACGCCTTTCCAGTCATATTCGTATCCACCTCCTTTAAGGCCTGCTCCTACTAAGTCGCCATCTGCAAATTTTCTTCCATCTGAATCAAGGTGTTTATATCTTTTATCGAGATGGTCTTGCGAATACGCTGTAAACTGTTGGTTGAAAGTACTTTTTTCAGACTTGTAATAACAAATTATGCAGTCATGGACATTGGCATAGGTTGTTGAATCAGCATGTGCGGATGTCCTCTTCCAAATAATTTGATTTTGAAAGTTGGAATCGCCAAAAATCTCATCCATTACAACTTTCATGTAATGGATTTTTTTTGTATCAAGATGTAGATAAATGCTTCCCTCATCAGCTAACAATTCTCTCAAGAAAATAATCCTTTCCCGAAGATTTTCAATAAATTCAGAACTTTCAACCTTGTCGCTATAGCTTTTCTGCCCCTCACCGCCTTGAAAATCCGCTTTCGTCGCAAACGGCGGGTCAATATAGATAAGCTTGACCTTCCCCTTGACCTTATCTTTGACCAGCGGGTCTTGATTGAGATAGGCAGTTTTCAAAAACTGAAGATTATCCCCCTGAATGATAAGATTCTTCCAGCCGTCTTCTCCCGGCTCGCCGAAACTGCGAACCACCTGTAATGGCGCAGACTGCCCCAGGGCTGCGGCAGAGGCCAGAATGACCCCTTCAGAACGCTTTCCGGCATATTCGATGGTAGGAATCTTGATGCGGTTCAAGGTTTCAAAGTCGAACTTTCCTTCCTGCCCCAGTTTTTCCATAAGCGTTGGAAAGAGTTTTCCGGCAAGTTCCGGCGCTGGTTCGACTCCGGCATTGACTGCTGCCAGCAACTTGGTCAGTTCTTCTTCAGTCATGTTGATCTTGGACATGCAATCTCCTTGCAAATATTCATGATAAAATTAGGCCATCCGCCAGAACGGGTCTTCTTTCCAGCCTTCAGGAAATCCCATTGCCGGAATAAAGACATGCGGATGTTTGTCCAGCAGTTCGGCCAGGCGGCGCTGCCATTGGGAACCATCGGCAATGATGTACATAAGCACATAGAGCATGGCTGCCTGGGCATAGAATGTAGCGTTGCGTCCCAACTGCTTCTGATACGCCTTCATGATGGTCGGCTTGATACTGAACTGCCGATTCCACAGCCGTGCATGATGGGCGCAGAGGTTCCGCAGATAGGTAAGGGTATGAAGCCATGATTCCATGACCAGATGATTTATCCCGAACGGCTGGCAGATAGTTTTCTGCATATCCCTGGAGGCAAGGCTGGCATAGATACTGGAAAGGGTGCCAAGGGACATGACTTCGACTACCATCCAACTTGGTGGCAGGTCAGGATGGCTATAAGTTTCGTAATAATGGTGAATGAACGATTCGCGACGCGGGTGATTCCGTGCTGATGTGACTGATGAATGGAAGGTCTCACGCCTAATCCTGTCCAGCAACTCGGCATGCTTGAATCTTGGAATAAAGTGGGTAGAGTTCATGAACCAGTGCGGGCCATGGCTCTCGCTCATGGTGTTTGAGATACAGGCCCTGAATGCCACTTCAATCCGCTCGATGGCATCCATGACCAGGAGGCGCAATTCCCGATCAAAAATATAGCAATCCAGGACATCCTTGAAAGTAATGTCTTTCTTAAAGGAATGAGGGACTGTGCCGGAGGTGCTTTGCTGGAAGGTGAGAAAATATCCGGAGAGGCGGTAATAACCGATGTAATTCAGGTAATGGCGGGCTTTATCTCGGTCGGGGATAGTGAGTCCCCTTGCGACCAGGAGGTCAAGCTGTTGGTCGATGGTGAGCGCTGGTTTGCAGTAGTTCTGCTTCTGTCCATTAGACATAAAAATACCCGCCGGGGTGCGCATCGTAGAGAGGCGTGGCGGGTGTGTTAAACACAATATTCCCGACAAACCTTTTGATGTCAAGTTTTTTGATTACATTTATTACGCCGTTGTAAATATATAACTATGATGGCGTCGCAAAAAGTCGCCAACTGCTGCGTTGCTGCAAATTGTCTCGTCA
>DYNG01000029.1:4208-7388 GCA_020721165.1 Desulfocapsa sulfexigens | reverse complement strand
CCTGAACCTTTGCCCACATCCTTTGTTGTAAAGAATGGATCAAAGATCTTCTGGATATGCTCAGGATCAATCCCGGGCCCGTCATCTTCGATCAATATCTCCACTCCGTTATAACTGGAGTAGAGTCCGGTGTCGGAGGCGGAAATCCAGATCTGGCCATCTGCCTGCATGGCATCCATCCCGTTTTTGATCAGATTCAGGAACACTTGCTGCATTCGCTGTTTATCGGCAAGGATCGTGAGATCTTCTGGGATTTCGGTGGAGATGCTGACATTATGAGGACTATGTCCCCGCACCAGCAGAACGGTCTCCTCCACCAGTTTTTTGAGGAACAGCGGTTCCTTTTTGAATTCCTTTATCCGCGAAAATTCAAGGAGGGTCTTGACAATATCCCGCGCCTTGTCCGACTGGGTTTCGATCTGGGCGAGGAGATTTTTCTTGAACTCCAGGTCATCGGTTTCGATTTCCTCGCCCAGGATCTGGGCCGAAGTAGAGATATTGGACAAAGGGTTGTTCAGTTCATGGGCCACCCCGGAGAGCAGGGTGCCGAGGGCGGCCAGTTTTTCCGATTGGACTAATTGATACTGCCGAATCTTGAGTTCTTTGGTCATCCGGTTGAAGGCGGTGAGCAAGGAGCGAATCTCCTGCTCTTCTTCGCTATCTGTAATCTCGACGAATTCCCCATGAGAAATGATTTTGATGTATCCCTCCAGCATTTTCAGGGAGTTAACGACCTTTCTCCCTAAAAAAGTGGCGAAGACCACGGCGGCTATAAAAAGACAGACCATGGAAACCAGGAGATTGTTCTGGGTTGTTTTCAGCAGATTCCTGATCTTTTGTTTGACGATATTGCGGGTTTTTTCTCCAAACTCGGTGAGCTCCTTGCCGGTTCCCCTGACCTGCTCTTCCAGATGTATCAGCTCGTTATTTGGAACATTGATGTTTTCTCCATCATGTCCTGATTGGTGTGTAAATTCATGGAGCTGTCGCATGTTTTTATCGTAAGCGGTGATGACGAAGTCCAGTCGTTGGATTTCGGTGGCGGAGACGACCATGCGCAGGGCTGCGGAATTATTTTCAAAAATTTCCCGTATCTTGAGCCAGTAACTTTGGTTTTCCTGGAAATCCTTTTCCTGATGATAGAGAAAAAAATTCTTCTCAAATCGGCGCACTTCCAGGGTCGTATTAAAAAAATCTTCAATAACCTCTCCAAAGGCAACCTGCCGTTCAACCAGTTTCAGGATAGAGAAGGTCAATACAGCGGAAATGGCCGTAATAAGGAGTAAAAGATAAAAGCCATATGTGATTTTCTTGTGGATGCCAAGTTGAGCCATAATCACCCATTCCTCGATCTGGATTCCGGAGTCTTTTTGTTGCGGCCACTTCAACGAGGCCTGTTTTTCTTTGGAGACACCATACTCCCAGACTCTGTCAAAGTCCAGAGGTTGCAATTGGCAACGCTCTTGTTTTTATTGTAACAATCGCTTAACTGTTTGATATTTTGTGAAATAAAATTTATGAAATTTCTCTGTGTTGCGATACCGCAACAAATGGGGGATCGGTGGTCATCTGGTAACCATTTGAAATAAAAGGATAATAAAATAGGCGCATGATTGGCATGGAAGATGCTTTCATAAGGGTGTCATGACCACCATTACAGAAGGGTTGTTCTTCAAAACACTATTTTTAAGGAGCCTTACCATGAACGGAAATCTATCTTTTTTTGATCGAATGATGATGGCAATAACCTTTGCAGAAGCAGGCGCGCTTGATTTTGAATGGAATCACGAGCTTGTTGGCAACGATACGGTGAATCGCGAAAATCATTCATTGCCATCAGAACTCACAACGGGAGAAATGCATCCAACTCCAGCAGCCCATTGAACCGGTTGTAGATGATGAGGCGGCCCATGAACATCCTGGAAAAAATGATCAAACAATTCGAAGATTCGATGGCGGCGGTAAGTTTTGCCGAGGTCGGTGAATTTGAAATGGCCCGCCAGTTTTTCAGTCCCCAAAAGAACGCCCACAAACGAGTGCTTCTGGGGACTGACCGGATGGAGGTGAATCCCAAAACCCTGCATTATGCGATGCGCCTTTGTAAGTATATCGGGGGAACCCTGGAGATATTTCATCTGCTCAGGTTGTCTGAAGAAGGACTGGAGGTTGAGCATGACCAGGAAAGCAAGGTGGTTGAGATTGCTCAAGACTCGTTCGGGGGCAAGTCCATTGTCTATCAGCTTGTTACCGGCGAAGAGTGCCTGGCGACAGAAGTCCTGAAATACACCAATAACCGGCGCGACCTTCTTTGTGTCGTCTTTGATGCCACAGAGACCGGTAATGTCCGTTGCCGGACGGCCCGGGAAACAATGCTGAATAAATTTCAGGCATTGCACTGCCCGGTGGTGGTCTATGCCGAACAACACACGATGGCGTGAAAACGCCTTATCCATTTCATTAAAAAAAGGGGGAGTAGAAGGATGGAAACAACACAGTTTGACAAAACCATGATGGCGGTAGCCTTTGCCGAGGCCGGTGAGCATGACACCGCCAAAGAGATGCTCAAGGGTGGGGCCAAAGGCAAGTCGGCGCATGCGCCGGTAAAGAGTAAGCCCTATTTTAAAGCCCTGCTCTTTGGCGCGGTTTCAATTTCCTGTTATGTCCTGCTTTTTTCCAATGAAAGAAAGGTGACCGACCTCTGTACTCTGGGTGGAATCAACACCATGTATCCGGTGCTTATGGCTTTTTTCTTTTCCTTTATCCATGGAGCCTTTGCCAGTAACTTGCTGGGCTGTTTGGGACTTGAGGCTAAAAAATAATTTCGCATATTCACTCGAATCAAGGAGATCTACCCGTAATGAAGAAGTTCGTTTTGCTTATGCTGTTTGCCCTGTTCAGTTTGTCGTTGCCCGTTTATTCTGTGCATGCCGCCGGTGGGGCCGGGCCGTCCAAGGATATGCTCAAAGGAATTATTACCGAGGTCCAGGAGGCCGAGCGAACCCTGACCCTGGAAAAAGATGGAACCAAAGAGCTGGTAACCCTGACCCTGGCTGAATCCATGAAACCGGAAGATATGCCTCTGAACACCAAGGTGCTGATCAACCTGGATAAACATCATGAAGGGGATGCCAAGGTGATGAAGGATGTCTCGGTCATGTTTATCGGCATGACCCTGACCAA
>DYNG01000029.1:0-4108 GCA_020721165.1 Desulfocapsa sulfexigens | reverse complement strand
ATGCCAAGGTGATGAAGGATGTCTCGGTCATGTTTATCGGCATGACCCTGACCAAGCTCCTGTCGCTGCTGGCCATTGGCGCAGTCGGTGGTCTGCTGTCCGGTTTTATCGGTTCTGGTGGTGCCTTTGTTATGACCCCGGCCATGATGTCGTTAGGCGTTCCAGGCGCGGTGGCAGTCGCCAGTAATATGTGCCACAAGTTTCCCAAGGCCATGGTTAGTGCCTATAAGCGCTGGAAATATTGCCAAGCCGATATCAAGCTCGGTCTGGTTATGGCCGCGACCGCCATTATCGGCGTCCAGATTGGGTGCATGATTCAGAAATATATCCTGCAGGCTTTTGGCGGGGCTGGTTCCAACCTCTATATTAGCGCGGTGTTTATGGTAGTGCTGGTCTTTGTCGGCGGCTATGTGTTTTACGATGCCTATAAGCTGGCCAAGGGCGGCGGTGAGGCCGTTGTCGGCAGGCTGGCCCTGCGTATGCAGAAGATCAACATCCCGCCGATGATTCACTTCAAGACTGCCAATATTACGATCTCGGCCTGGATCACCATCCCCATTGGTGTTCTCACCGGCATCCTGGCGGCCACCATCGCGGTTGGCGGCTTTGTCGGGGTTCCGGGTATGATCTATGTTCTTGGCGTATCCGCTGTGGTGGCCAGTGCTACCGAGCTGATCATCGCCTTTGTTATGGGCGCTTGGGGTTCTGTGCAGTGGGGTCTCAGTGGTCTGATTGATATCCGTCTGTCCCTGCTGCTCCTTGCCACCTCATTGATCGGCGTACAACTTGGAGCCCTGGGGACCACCTATGTCAAGGATTATATCATCAAAGTGGTTATGGCCACGACCATGCTGATTGTTGCGGTCAGTCGTGGGGTCATGGTTCCCGGTTATCTTGCTGATGTTGGTCTGATCACTCCGATCAATGCGGACACCCTCGTCCTGTTTGAACGCATTAGTTATTCGTCTCTGCTTCTGGCCTTGGGTTCTGCCGCTTTGATTATCGTTGTCGCCATGATCAAGGGGATGACTGCCGACAGAAGAGCAAAAAAAACACTTGCAGGAGTCCATCATGGCTAAATACCGAAAGATACTGGTCGCCTATGACGGTTCGCCATCGGCCAAGAACGCCCTGACCCTGGCCGGTAAACTTGCCAGGGAAGACAAAAGCTGGATCAAGGTGCTGGCGGTAGCGCCAAATTATGAAGGGGATCTCGATCTGATCGGGGTCTCTAATATCAAAGAGGCCATCGCCGGGCCGGGGGAGCGGCTGCTGGCCGAGGCCCGGCAGATTGCCGATTCGGAAGATCTGCATATCTTGACCAATCTGCAGCAGGGTGAACCATATGAGCAGATTGTGCAGGTGGCTGATGAAGAAAATTGCGATCTGATTATCATGGGCCGCCGAGGAATAAATAACCTGGAGCGGGAGCTTATGGGCAGTGTGACTGCAAGGGTTATCGGTCATACCGGCAAGGATGTCCTGGTGATTCCCGAGCAGGGTTCGCTTGCCTGGGACAATATCCTGCTGGCCACCGATGGTTCTGCATCCTGCGATAACGCCCTGGCCAGATCGCTTGAGATCTCGCAGGAACGGGGTTCAAAACTTGTTGCTGTCTCTGTGGTTTATACCAATGACGAGTTTTACGCCTTGGGCCAGAGTGTGGTGAAAGGGTTGTATCTCGAAGCGGACAAGGCGCTGGATAAGGTGAAAAGCTGGGCCGGTGATCTCGGGGTGCAAGCGGAAACCTTTATTAAGGAAGGGGAACCTCATCTGGCCATTGTTGATTTGGCGGCGGAACAGGCAAGTGATCTCGTGGTCATGGGTTCGCATGGCCGCAAGGGGCTGACCCGCCTGCTCATGGGGAGTGTCACCGAACGGGTGATCGGCTATACCGAGTGTCCGGTGCTTGTCTGTCATTGAAGATTTCGATGTTTCCTTCACCCTCATCTATGCTCATCTGGGGGGTGAAAATTCGGTGAGGGGCCGTCAAGAAAGAAATAATAAGGGGACTGTTCCCGGCAGTATCGGGGGTGTCCTCTTTTTATTTTTTTTCACGGACTCTTGTGTTTTCTGCCTGCCTTCCTGTTCTCGTTGGGAAGTCGAAATGGACAGATCATGCCAGGGTGATATCCTGCCCTCCTTCCTGCTGGCGCTGTCGGCATCTGCGCATAAATCCAGCCGCCCATTGGGGGGCTCCGTCGGCATGGACATGGGTATAAAGGGCCAGGACATTGTTCATGGTCAGGCCATCATAACCTGCCATAAATCCCTGACCTCGCAGCATTTTCAGCGGGAGAAGCTCGGGTTGGCCTTGCCAGTCAAGGATGGTGGAGTAGCGAAACTCATGCCCTTTGATCTCGGTTCCCACGGGATAAAAGGGATTGGCGCCCACGACGGTAAAATGTGAATAGCCATGAGCCTGTGGTTTCTTGGCCATGCCGAAACGGATGGGGAAGACCCCGGTCAACGGGTATTCCTGCCCCTCGAAAATAATGGATTCTCCCAGATATATCAATCCGCCGCATTCGGCATAAATGGGCAATCCCTTTTGGGCCGCCTCCTTGACCGATTCCCGGAAGGCGGTATTGGCAGCCAGTTCGCGGGCATTGGTTTCAGGAAAGCCCCCGCCGACATAGAGACCATCAAGGGGGGGCAGGACGGGCGCGGTCAAGGCATCAATCATGACGAGCTCGGCGCCCAGCCCTTGCAGGGCCTCAAGATTTTCCGAATAATAGAACTGAAAGGCGGCATCCATGAAGATGCCGATTCGGAGTCGGGAGCACGATGATTTCTCTTCTTCCTCGGCAGGCGCGGGGGCCGAATAGTGGGTTTCAATCGGGGCCATGATGGCGGTGATTCGCTCCAGATCCAGATTTTCCTGCATGGTGGCCGCCAGAAAATCAAGCGCCGCGCCGCTGCCTTCATACTCCTGATGGGGCGTCACCCCCAGATGACGCATGGGAAAAATATCCCGTTTCATGCGTGGAACCGCCCCCAGAACGGGCAGCCCGGTCGCGGATTCCACTGCCTGGGTAATAATGTCCTGGTGGCGGAAGGTGCCTATCTGATTGAGAATGACGCCGCGAATATCCAATCGTTCATCCAGCTTTTGACAACCTAAAACCATGGCGGCCACGGTTCGGGTGGTTTTGGTGCAATTGACCACCAGTAAGATTGGCATCTGCAGAGACAGGGACAATTCAGCGGTTGAATAGCCGCCCTCGGGAGTGACGCCATCGTACAGGCCGCGATTGCCTTCAACAATCGCCATATCCGCGCCGCCAGAATGGAGCAGAAAAGAGCGCCGGATAGCCGCCTCCGTCATCAGGTAGGGGTCAAGGTTATAACACTTATGACCCGCTGCCAGTTTGAGCCAGCCGGCATCAATATAATCGGGCCCTTTTTTGAAGGGCACGACCCGTTTGCCATTGCGAACCAGGGCCGCTGTCAGCCCGACCGAGATCACGCTTTTCCCCGATCCTCCGGCCAGACCGGCAATAACCAGTCCGAGAGTCTGTGTTGTGGGCGCCGTCGTCATCATGCCACCTCAATCGTGACTTATTCTCAAATTTTGGGCTCTTGTAATCCAAGGATTAATGGCGCCTTTTACTATCCGTTTACCCACAGATTCTGCTGAGAAACCACTTTTCGTTTCTTGTTCATTGACCACCTTCTTGCAATGATTCAACATCATTTAATCCACTCTTGGAAAAGTGTCCATTTTTTCCACACCACGACAGTGAGAAGCAGGGATGTTTTTTCATGATCTGATCGTAGCGCGTCTCCTCTGAAAAGTACAGTGTAGAAAGGATAACGACGGTGCGTCAGGAGCTTACTGGCGATAACTCATCCAGAAATAGCAAAAGGCCATGCCCGTTTCATGGGAATATGGCTTACAAAATCTAAATATATAGGTCACAACTCCACAAATTATTATAAAAATATGGAGTTTGCATGACAAGATTTATTAATCGGGCGGTCTCGCTCGCCTCATTGCTCGTGCCCGGCAAGGCGCTGATCATCTACGGGCCGCGCCGGGCCGGCAAAACGACCCTGCTCAAATCGTATCTTGCCACCTGTGGCCTGCGCTACCGCCTGGAAACGG
>DYNG01000001.1 GCA_020721165.1 Desulfocapsa sulfexigens | reverse complement strand
ATGCCCGTTTTACCCATTCCAGCCTGGCCGTTTTTCATGTTCGCAATGAGTTGGAGCGCCATTGCCCTTCAGTCACAGTAGAAGTGTGTCAATGGACAATCAATGATTCCTATTATGAAACATTGTTGCGACTGAGCGCGGGAAGTCCTGATTATATCTTTTTTTCGGCTGCAATCTGGAATTCTGATCGAATAGAACAGCTTATCCATGACCTGAAAATCTGTCGTCCCGACTGTGGATTTGTGGTGGGTGGGCCTCAGGCTTTGGTAATCAGGGAAAATCCCTTGTTGTCCCACTGTACGGTGGTCAGCGGGGAGATGGAGGCGGTGGGGGCCTCCTTTTATCGGGATCTGGAAAATAGGAGGCTGGCCCCTTACTATGAGGGGCGTTTTCTCCAGGGTGGAAGCGCGCAGAAGGGCCTTCTGGTGTCGCCGTATCGAGAGGCCGATTTCAGTACTCATCTGCATAATCGCTGCATTTATTACGAAAGTTCGCGCGGTTGTCCTTTTTCCTGTTCCTATTGCCTTTCTTCGGCGGATCATGGAGTGGTGCATAAAGAACTGGCCCTGGTGAAGCGGGAGCTTGCCCAGATTCTTGATCACCAGCCGGCGACCCTTCGTTTTGTTGACCGCACTTTTAATGACCGTCCCGAACGGGCACTGGCCATCTGGCAGTTTCTTCTGGAGCGACCGGGAGATACCCTTTTTCATTTTGAAATCAGTCCAGTCAATTTCACTGAAGAAATGTTTGCTTTTCTGCAAACTGTCCCGGCTGGTCGTTTCCAGTTTGAAATAGGGGTGCAGTCCACCCATCCCCCGACCTTGAAAGCGGTCCGGCGGTCAACGGTCAGTCAGGTCGTTCTCCACACGATCAAAAGATTGGCCCAGATTGGTTCCATTCATCTTCATGCCGATCTTATCCTTGGTCTTCCCTTTGAAACGAAAGAGAGCTTTGCTCATTCTTTTGCCGATCTTTTTGCCACCGGGGCTCATTATTTACAGATGGGACTCCTGAAGCTTCTCCCGGGAACAGCGCTCAGTCGTGATGCCGCATTGTGGCAGTTTGTGAGCTGCAGTCGGCCTCCCTATGCCGTTATGGCCAATCAATGGTTGGACCATGCCACCCTGCGAGAGCTTTACTGGTTGTGTGAATGTGTGGAAAAATTTGTGAACAATCGCTATTTTCCATCATTTTGGGAGTATCTGCGGCGAAAAGGAGAAGATGTTTTTTCCTTTTTTCAAGAATTGGCGTATTGCTGCCAGCAGGAAAATTTTTTCGCTCTGGCGGCTACGCAGGAGTTGATGGGGAGACTGCTGTACCAACAGGTGGTAAAGAGAGGGGATAGTCGCCTGTTGTTAGAGATTCTGCGTTATGACTGGTTACGGTGCGGACATCGTTTTTTACCATCCTTTCTCCAGGTGGAGCGAACGGAAGAACAACCGCAGGCGATCAAAACTCAAGCGTATCGGCACGGAATAGCAGAGGGGGGGGCAGGATCGTTTGCCTGTAGTGAGCAGGGCCGTACAAAACGACTTTTTCGCCAGGGTTTATTCCTGCGCTTCTCAAGGGAGTGTCTTGCCGAATTGGGTCTTCGTTGTAGCGGGCAGTCGGCAGTACTTGTTTTTTTACCGGAACGGGAACACACTATTCATCGTCTCCAGCAAATTATCGTGCTGGAGGGGATTCCTGCTGTTGCTGTGAGAACTGGTGGGCAGGGCGAGGATTTAGGTTGAATCTTGGCAAGCGAGATACAGAATCAGAAAAGAGGTTTTATCTGTTCCATAAATTCTTTTTCCAGATCTTTGTCATTGATCTCTTTGCACAACAGCGCCGCCAGTCCAGGTAGCTCTTTTTTGGTGGTCGGGCCTTGTTGGGCCCAGGTTTCGATGGATTCTCGCAAGGTTTGTCCGGCAATTGGGCCAATGGAGTACGCCAAGGCATCCTTTATTTTCTCCAGGACCGGCGCCAGAGTCGCATCAATGTCAGCTTCCCGTTTTTGGGGCGCTTCCGGGGCGGGGGGAGCAGCCGCAGCTGGTGTCGCTGGTTGTGCCGCCGGTGAGGGCGCTATTTGCGCCTGTACAGGCCCTTTGTTGATGGCGGCCTGAATATCAGCGACCAACATGCCGAGGGTCATATTGATCAAAGACTTATTAACGGCAGGCTCGCACACCATGACCAGGATGGAACCATCTTCCAGAGGTTTTACCATCAGCAAAGAAACATCAAATTTAAATTCGAGCCCCGCTAAATGCAGATCGGCCATGGTGGCCATTTTGAGGGTGCGGGTGAGAAGATTACCCATGGTCGCGATGGTGTTTTCCTTGAAAATAGGGGGAAGTTTTGCTCCTGCCAATTCTTGATGACCGGTATAAACAAAACAACCAAAAACTCCGGGAAGCATATTGATTTCCTTGAGGAGTGAGTCCATGGCGTGTTTCCTTTATGATCTGCGTCCTGCTGCTGGGAGTTGAGGACATTTTGAGAGAAGGGGGCTTGTGCCTACTGCAAGCTGATCCTGCTTAATACTGGTCGTAATCCGGCAGCAATGGGTCCCGGAATGACAGAACTTCCAATTTCCAGCGCAACAATGACCTCTTTCCCGCAAAGAGCGAGAATTTTCTGACCATTTTCCAACGAGAGCAGGGTATATTGGGAATCTCCGGTTCCCATTGCCATTTGCAGCTGTTGGCTGACCACCGAGAGATAGGTGATAAAGTTTGTCACCTGCTCAGTGCCGGTTTTGGTGCTGTGAAGAATATTTCCCTCTTTGGAAATGAGGATGGAATGACTGATTTCGGGCATTGCCTCCAGCATACTGATAAATTGTGTGAGAATGGGATTGGAGGCATGGGCTGAGGGTGGTGCGGCCGTTGGCGTGTGTGGAGATGGTGTGGGAGGATTTGCGTGCAGCGGAGGAGCCTCTTCCGCAAGAAAATCGTCCAGGCCCAGCTCTAATCCAGCCAGATCAATCGAGCCTAAGGGCGCATCCGGACTGGCCATTGTGGCTGGGGCACTATCGGGAGATTCTCGCTCGTCCTGTCGCCGACTTCCCTCCAGAAGAATAAAGCCGAGAGACTCATGGATTTTTTGCTCGCTGATGGGGCAGGAGTTGGTCAGGAGGATTCCCACATTCTCCCAGCTGAAAATTTCGAAGGCGGCATCAATTCCAGTAAGATCTCCAGCGTTGGCATCCATGAGCTCGCCGTTTTTGAAATACAGATTACCCTGTCTTTTTTCTGCATGGGCCGTGATGGTGCAGGTTTTTTTGTCAAGTTCCAGCAGCTGCACAAAGGAACTCAGTGAGACCCCACTAATGAGCCCTTTAGAGCGGCTTTCCAGGCCTTTGAGAATCTTTGAAACCAATACATTGAAGTCAATGGGTTTTTCGATATACTGAAAAGCCCCGATCTCCTTGAGAGAATCTTCCATCTCCGGAGTGCCAAAGGCCGTCATGACAATGACCGGAATGGCGGCATGATTGGCGCTGAGGTGGGCGACCAGGGCGAATCCGTCCATGACTGGCATTTTCAGGTCGGTCAGAACCAGATGGATTTCGTGCTGGTCAAGAATGGTGACGGCTTCTTCACCATTGCTGGCCGTCATGATGCTGAATTGATCCTGATAGGATTTGAAACCTTCAATGAGATTCAACAAGAAACTTTCGTCATCGTCAACAACAAGAACAGTATTCATAGCATCTCCTGTACCGGTTCTGTCGTCCGGATCGTAAGTAGAGCGAATAACTTTGTGTGCAACCACAGTCTTATGGAATCGAAACCTATTTTCTTGTACCACGGGCCATTGCCCTCTGTCCAGAAAAAGCTGTTGCCAGAACTGATTTTGTTGCTCATCGGTGCTCAAGGCCGGGGATAACAATTAACACTTTGGTTCCTTTGTTTTTTTTACTATAAATAGCAATGGAACAATTCATCTTGGCCAGCATTTTTTTGACAATAATCAGGCCCAGCCCCGTGCCTTGTGGCTTGGTGGTATAAAAGGGTTTGAACAGATTGGCCTGTTCTTCCTCACTGATTCCACAACCATTGTCGCCAATAATGATATTGATTTGGCCATTTTTTTCTTTCAGCATGGTGATCGTGATTCTTTTGGGCTCAACACTGGCCAGAGCGTCGGCGGCATTGGCAACCAGATTGAGGAGAACCTGCTGAAAGGCTCGGTGGTCAACTTGGCCGATTCTGGGGTCTTTAATTGTAGTGATATTGGTGGTCAGCTTGATGTCTTTCCTCTCCAGGTCTGTGTTGACCAGGGCAACAAATCGGGTAAGCAGGGCCGTCATGTCGGTCTCTTCAATAATGGGTCGCTCAAAAATACTGAAGTTTTTGAGGGTTTTCAGCAGATATTCGACGCGACCTATATCGGCCAGGCTGCGGTTGATAAATCGTTTAATATCAGCATGGTCGTATGAGTGCAGATTAGAATCCAAAACCGAAAGGGATACTTTGATGGCATTGATCGGGTTGCCCAGCTCGTGGCGAATACTGGAGAAAATGAAGCCGATATTGTCCATAAGGTTGGCGGCCTCGGCCACGGATTCCAGTCGCTTCTTTTCGGTGATATTTCGTTTGACGATGACTTGATTAATAATATTATTGACCGGATCATAGGCGGGTGAAAGGAGCATTTCTTCTTCGTAGAGGCTGAGATCTTTGCGATAGTTGGGGAATTGCCCCTGCCATTTTTCCCCGTTATGCAAGGCTTTTGCGACCTGTTGCCAGATTTCGCTGTCCATGATGGTCTCGGGGTGGAGTTGGGCAATGTTGGTGTTGATGATTTCAGAGGGGCTATAGCCGGTAATGGTTTCGCAGGCGGGATTGGCATAGAGGATGTGACCGGCTGGGTTGGTGAGAAGAACACAATCGTTTGATTGTTCGACAACGGCTGCCAGCCGATTTCGCTCTGCACGATCCTGTTGATTCCGAATGGTGAGGGCGAGGATATTGGCAATCAGTTTCAGTCCTTTGATCTGGGATTCGGTAAAAGGGGTGTCAGTCGTCATCCTGTCCATGCCAATAAGGCCCCAGAGGGAGTCTTTGATGAGGATGGGGATATCGAGGAAAGACCGGATACCAAGGGCATGCAGCTCCCCTCGTTCCCATTCTGAGAGCAGGGGAGAGCGATTATCCACAATCTGTCCTGATTTGAGCAGGGCGATACAGTCGGAATTGTTGAATATCCAGCTATGGTCAATACTGGCTTGATATTTATCTTGGTGCCGGGTGGTCGGAGTTTTGTGGTAGTTTGCCTCGACGATGTATATACGGCTGGTTTCCAAGGGGTGACAGAGGCTGGAGAGTTTACCGCTGAAGCAGTTCTGCCAGGTATCCTGCAGGTGGGCCTGGTCGGTAATGGTGAGAATAGCATTCCAGATAGCCTCGCTGCGGCCAGTTGGTTTCGACGGTTTTTCCTGGGAGAGTTGGTGGAGTTTGGTGGTGAGGTTGCGCAGGGCCTTCTGATTCTGAATCTTGAGAAGAATGTTGGCCTCGATAATGCGCGAGAAGAAAAAAAGAACGAAGCTGCTCATGATTACCAGAGTGAACAGGCCAGTGACAAGAGTGGTGAAGCTGTGGGTAGCAGTGAAGAAAGAAAGGGCCAGGAAGGGCGTGATGATGATACCCAGAGATGTGTAGGCTATGAGGGGAAAAGGGGCGAGATAGAAAGAGAAGGATATGCTGATGGACAGGAGAAGCAGGGTGTGAATGAATAGGTGTGGCACACTGGCATGGATGAACAGAAGGGCGCTGCCGCCCCAGAGAGAGGATTGCAGGAACAAAAGAAGAAACAGGAAGCGCCATTTTTTGCGTCTTTTTCGGGGAGATCCTCGTCGGAGATGGAGAATAAGGGCTATGGACAGGGTTGCCAGGATGATGCCGCAGAGCGTCACAGAGGCAAAGGCAGAAGAGAGCATTTCGCGTAAAAGAAAGACCTCCAATAAATAGAAAGAGAGCATTACTACTTGAAACGAAAGGCCATAATCAAACAGATGGATCAGTTTTTCATGGAATATTCTGGCGGATGATGAAAATGAAGGCATAGGTTTTTGGTGGTCAAAAAAAGAATCAGAGGGAAAGAATGGTCAGGAATATTTTTTAGCATAGCAGAAGATGCAGGAAACACCAAAAAAAAGCTGCTTTGGGGGAAAAAAAGGCGTGTTCAGGAGGTGGTAAATATATTGGAGGAGCTTGATTCAAATAATTGTTCGTATAATGGCCTGATATAGCGATATAATCGTAATTTCCTGGCGGTCTTTTCTCTTGACTGGGTATAAAAAATTGAATAAACAGGGGGTGAATGGCCTTTTTTCTTCCCTCGAATAAGACATGATTTTCGATCAAGCCATTGATATATTAGATTTATTCTATTTTATATTCTGGTGTGGCCTGGTTTATGCATTAAATTAAGTATCTCTTCTCTCCTTGGAAAAAGCCGGTCCACGCGTGTGTGACTGGCTTTTTCTATTTTCAGGCCCGTGTTTGTCACCCCTTCTTTCTCTTTATGTCCTCTTTCCCTCCTGTTTTTCTCGATCGTTGTCACGAATACACTCGTCGCTCGCTGCAAAGAGTTGTGGATAAAATCCTTTCTGGCGCCATTTGCGCGTCCCTTTCTCCTGGCACCACTATCTTGTTGAAACCCAATCTGGTCAGCGCCGCAGCCCCTTCTTTGGCATGTACCCATGCGGAATTTATTGCGGCTGTGGCGGCGTGGTTTCTTGATCATAGCTGTCGGGTGCGTCTGGGTGACTCACCCGCTTTTGGCAGTGTGCTTCATTGTGCGGAGCAACAAGGGCTCTTGCGGGCCATTCGAGGCATGGCAGTGCCTGTTGTTGATTTTTCTGTGTCTGTACCCAAACGATTGGCCAGCGGTAGAACGGTAAAGATTGCGGCCAGCGCTCTTGAGTGCGATTTGTTGGTGAATCTGCCCAAGATCAAGGCTCATGACCAGATGTTGGTGAGTATGGCGGTGAAAAATATTTTTGGTATTGTGCCTGGAGTCCGAAAATCCTGGCTGCACATGCGGGGAGGCTGGCATGGCCAATCTCATCGGCAGTTTGCGGAAATGATAATCGAGTTGCATGAACTTTTACCAGACACCCTGGTTGTCGCCGATGGGATTGAAGTGATGCACCGGCATGGGCCGGTGCATGGAGACCCCCTGCTCTTTGGCTGTGTGGCGGTTTCCCCGAGCGCCGTGGCATTAGACACAGCATTGCTCGCTGCTCTTGAGTTGGAGCCATGCAAGAGCCCCTTGTGGCGAGTGGCCTCAGAAAGAAAGTTAACAGGAAGTTCGCTTGCGGACCTTCTCTTTCCGCTTTTGCAACCTGCGGATTTTTTTGGCTCTGGGTTTGTGGCCCCCTCTTTTTTGGAACCGGTTCGGTTTCAGATCTGGCGATATGCCGCGAATTCTTTGAGGCGAGTTGTTCTTGGCTTGCATCGGACGAAAGAATAGTTTTAAGTGGGCTGTCATTGAGGAGAAATCGGGTGTGCATGTGTCGTCTCTACCCGCCTCAGGGGGTTGGCGTGCGGGGTGTTCCCTTTTGACGAGGAGTAAATATGTTTGATTTACAAGGTAAAACAGCTTTAATAACCGGTGGATCGCGAGGGATTGGCAGGGCAATTGCCATACGACTGGCTGAAAACGGGGCCAACATAATAGTAAATTTTGTCCGTCATAAGCGGGATGCTGAAGAGACGGCCCGGATCATAGAACAGCATGGTGGCCGCTGTCTTCTGGTGAAGGCCAATGTGGCTGAAGAGGCAGATGTGACTGCAATGTTTGCGGTGATTGCCCGGGAGTTTGGTACTCTGGATATTCTTGTTTCCAATGCGGCTTCCGGGGTTTTAAAGCCGGTACTGGAATTGACAGAGCGCCACTGGGACTGGGCCATGGATATCAACGCCAGAGCTCTGCTAACCCTGGTGCAGAAGGGGATTCCCCTTATGGGGCGAGGAAGCAGGGTCTTGGCGGTTTCCAGTTTGGGGGCCATCCGGGCCATTGAAAATTACACCACGGTCGGGGCTTCCAAGGCGGCCCTGGAATCCCTGGTGCGGCATCTGGCCATTGAGCTGGGGCCGGTCGGTATTCATGTGAATACCATCAGCGCCGGCGCTGTGGATACGGATGCCCTCAAAAAATTCCCCAATCGGGAGGAGATCCTGGAGACGGCTCTGCATCGTACTCCCTTGGGGCGATTGACGACGCCTGAAGATGTGGCGGATACGGCCCTTTTTCTCTGTTCGCCACTGGCCGCCATGATTCAGGGACAGGTGATCACAGTTGATGGGGGCTATGCCATCAGGGGATAACAGATGATGGTTAACTGGCCGCATTAATGGCATTTCACGCAATATATCAGACGGTTAAGCCCTTGGTTCTGGCCTCGGCATCACCACGGCGGCAACAGTATTTCAACGAGTTGGGAATCTCGTATTGCATACATGCGGCCGATATTCTTGAAGCGCGCCTGCCCCAAGAAAAACCGCAGGCCTTTGTTCAACGCATGGCTGCGGAAAAGGCGCGGGTGGTGACAAGGCTGTATCCACAGCGCTGGGTTTTAGCTGCGGATACGGTGGTGAGTTTGGCTGAGGCAGTTCTGGGGAAGCCGAAAGATGCCGCTGATGCCCTTTCCATGCTGGTGCGGCTTGCCGGTACCGAGCACCAGGTTCATACCGGAATATGTCTTTCCTGTCATCAACATGGGGTTTTCTGGGTTCAGTCGGTTATGAGTCGTGTGGTTTTTCGCCCTTTTTCCGAGGCGGTGGCCCGAGCGTATGTGGCCACCGGAGAACCACTCGACAAGGCAGGCGCCTATGGCATTCAGGGTCAGGGTGCTTTTTTAGTCCAGGGAATTTTTGGTTCCTACTCCAATGTGGTTGGTTTCCCCTTAGGTGAAGTCATCCCTCTGTTGGAAAAATATGGGGTTATTGCGCTGTGTTTGGGAAATATTGCATAATATCCACGCAATATCTTTCATGATCCTTGACTTTTATGGTTTTTTTGTGATAGGCCATAGAAAATAATGTCTTGTGTGGGTAGGGACATGTTGATTTTTTGTTTTTTGCTCATCGTTGATAGTGGTTCAGGAAAGCAGAGAAACAAAAATCCAACTTTTAACCTGTTGAGATTGCAAGAGTAGAATTTGAGAAAAAGTCTGTTGAAGGATTCTTTGCGAAACCATCATTGTTATTTTTTTTAAAATCGGAAATTTTACTGCATGTTAGGCAGTAAACAGGGTGTTGGTTATGGCGAGCAGTGAGCAACAACAGCATGCGTTAGATGTTTTGAAAGGTATGAACAAGGCGATCACCACTCTTCGCCTCTATCCTGAGCAAAGTGTGCAGGTGGGAAATACCATAGAAACAGCCTACTCTGATCTCAAACAGTTTATTCGTTTATACAAACACCTCTCCTTGAGCTTGGAACAAGGAGTGCCTGCTTTGGATGGGGTCATTTTTGACCGGAATGGTCGTGAGCAATTGAATAGCCTTTCCATGGTGGACATGCTGAATAAGGCCGGATTTGAGGTGATGATTCTGGGGCAGGGGATTGATCGCAAGCGGTTTAAGCAGATTTTGAGTTTTTTTACCGCCAACCCCGAGCAAATTGCCAAGGCGGGTGGACATGAGGCCTTTGTCCGGTCTGCCGATCTGGCGGCAGTATTTATGAGTGACCGGGAAAAAAACTTATCGGAACTGCCGACTATTACATATAATGTCACTGATTATCTGAAAATTCTGACAGACGCTGGCGTGAGGAGGGATGATTTTTCGCTCTTTCTGGCGATGAACCCGAGCGATCCCCATCGGGAGAAGATGCGTCGCGCACTCAATGATCAGGATAAAGTCGCGCATATTCTGGCGGCCGCCGTCTGTTTTTCTCTACAAACCCTGCAACAGCAAGGGGTGTATGGACCATCTTCGCACTGGCCGTTGCTCAGCGAAAACATCAACCTGGCCCTGAAGGATGAGCGGGACCGGCAGGTTGTCATGGGCAGGCTGGCTCACTTGTTGACAAAGCATCTTGACTCCTCCTCCTTGCTTCTGCTCTGTTGCCAGGAGGAGACCCTGCCACTCTTTTCTTTACTGATTGAGAGTTGTGATAAAGTCGTTTTCCGTTCACTGGTTGAGTTTCAACGACAAGAAGCAGATCGTTTATCGTCATCCTTGAACGAAAACGATAAGGAATCGTTGGTGTGTGTGGATGAAGTCGGCCATGAATTGATGCAAACGGTGCCAGGCCGGCAATTTCATGCGGCTGAAGTTATGGGCATGACCGAGCAGCAACGACAGAGCAAACGATTATATACGGGATTGAATGCCCTTGCCCGAGGGGATCTTGACGGCCTGAGAAACAAGGAAGTCCTCCAGCATCTTCCCGAAACCTTTTTGCGGTTGATGCAACATAAAAAAGAGCCGGTTGCCGCCGCCATTATTCAAACCCTGGTAAAAGGGCTGAAGTTGGCAGAGGAAGATGGGTTGCAGCTTCAAGCCGGTAAGGCTCTGGGACTGGTCGGAGAAAGGCTGCTGTATTTACAGCATTGGGAATGGTTGGAGAAATTAACGCCCTCGTTTCTTTTTTGCCTGAAAATGGCGGAAGAGGCCGATGAGCTATGGAATCGTTGTGTGTCGTTGTTACAAAGGATTTTGACTCATGCCCAGCACACGAACAATGAGATCCTCGCCGATAAAATTCTGGCCCTTTTTTATGCCATTCGTTCCGGCGCTGCGGGAAAAACAGAGGCGATGCGGAAGATATTGGGGCAGGTTCAGGATCAGGCTGTTGATGTCTTGGTGTTGCAGTCCTACCTCGATCAATGTTGTGGAAAACCAATTAACGGATTGTATTGCCAGAAGATTATCCTGCATGGGCCGCTGGGGATTCATTTTTTACTGGATGCTATCTCGGCCAGTGACAAGCGGTCAGTGCGAATCAGGCTGTTGAAGATTCTGACTGGTGTTGGTGATCAGTTAGCACCCCTGCTGGTGGAGCGTTTGCAGAAACCCATGCCCTGGCATGGAAAACGAAATCTGATTCGTTTGTTGGCGGCTACCGGGAGTGAAGAGCATATTGGTGTCGTCCGCGATTATCTGAGTCATGAAGATTTACGGGTGCAAAGCGAGGCCTTGCTGTGTGTCAATAACTTGAGTGGCGGACAGAAAAAACAGGAGCTTCTGGCTGCCTTACCCCGCATCAGTGAAAAATTGAAATTTCAGGCGGTGCAGGCTCTTGCTGCCGTGGTGGATGAAGAGGTGGTCACGGCGCTGGTGGAATTGCTGCGGGATGAGAAATATTTTTCTGCTGATATAAAAAATCAGTTATTGGTGAGTGTGTGTGAAACCCTGGGTCGGAGTGGTTCGGTGCAGGCCCAGAAGGCGCTGCTTGAATTTACAGGGAAAGCGAAAGTGAGACCAAAACGAATTGCGGAGTCGGTTTGGCAGGCAGCTCAGAAAGGTCTGGCTCTGCTTGACAGTTATCGCCGGCAACAGAAGCAAGGGCTTGCTGAAGTGCAGAAAAAGGCGAAAAACTTGCTCAAACAGGTGGCGACGGCGCATGAACGACCTGTTTACGCCTATATGCCTGTGACGGAACTGGCGGAAGAAAATGAGGTTTACTCCCTACTGGACCAGAATAGACTGGTCGAGGCCCGGAAAAGGCTGCTCAATCTGATAATTACCCTGAGTTATCTTCACCAGTTGGATCAGGCGGAGATTCTGCGCCAGCGCCTGGTGGAAATTGATCCCCTGGCCATTGATGATATCCTGTATGCTTCTGAGTTGATAGAGGAGCAGAGGGATGCCGGGGCGGAGCATGGACACGGGGTGAGCTGGTCGGAGGTGTATGATTGTCTCAGTACAGAAGAGTTTAACAATCTTTATGCAAGCATGGAGTTTGTGAGCTTTGTCCCGGATACGAACATGGCCAATCAGGGGGCGGTGCAACAACAACTATTCTTTATTAATAAAGGCCGAGTGAAGCTTTTCCATCGGGATGCTCAGGGCAACGATATCCTTTTGCAAATAATCGGGCCGGGCGGGGTGGTGGGAGCAGATTCCTTTTTCAAGGATTCGGTCTGGACGGTAAGCGCCGCCAGTGTTGGTATGGTTGATGCTCTGGTACTGTCCCGGGAGGGCTTGCGGAAATGGCAAGCCCTGTATCCCGATCTGGAATCGAAAATGGAGAAATTCTGTCTGCAGAATGGAGAAAGTGATTCTTCAAGGATGATGGCGGTTGAGCGACGGCAACAGGAGCGCTGGAATTTTAGCGGTCAACTGGCCATGACCATGATTGATGAGAAGGGCAGGGAGGTCGGGTTTGATCTGCTCAGTGAAAATGGTGATATTTCAATTGGCGGGATGTGTTGTCTGGTTCGGGTGGCACAGAATAAAAGCCTTCGCTCTCTGCTTGGGCGCCGAGTCCGAGTTCGGTTACCAGAGTTGGTCGCGGTTAATCCTCTGCTGGCGGCAGGGAAGATTGGCGTCGTGGTCGCTCTCTTCCGACAGGCGGATGTAGCGGTTGAGGTGGTGGGGCAGGTACAGTTTTCGGTGCATATTCAATTTGACCAAGTCTTGCAGGAGTCCGATCTTGCGGGAGTGCAAATCGTGTCATAATCTCCCTCTTGCTGAGGCCCTGATATGGTCAGCAGTTGTTTTTTGTCTGTTGGCAATGTGTTCTTTTTCTTGTTTTCTTTTCCCCCAACGGTCTTCGTATGAGGCAGCCCGAGGCTGTAGTTCAATTTTATCGCCGTTTTCTGCACAATATTCATGAAGAAAAGACCTATCTGAGCGCTGATTGCCCTTTCTGTCATAAGCAGGGGAGGGTCGTTGCTGACCGTCTGGTGGTGTATCTGCAACCAGAGGGTTTTTTTTATGGTTATTTTCGATGCCTGAATCATTGTGTTCCGGGTGGCTTTCCCCTCTGGTTCGCCAAGATAATGAGGATTGGTCTCGATGCGGTGCCGGGATATGATCCTGACCGGGAGTCTTGGGCGATGCCTTTTGATTTCCCGGTTGCCAATATCAACAATGAGGTCAAATCCTATCATGATCGTTTAAGTGGGGAGATGCTGGCCCGGTTTCAGGTGGCCGGGATTGGGCCTGGTGTTCTTGCTGAATTGCAGGTTGGTTATAACGGCCGTTATCTGGTCTATCCTTTTGTGCAGGATGATGGCAACTGTTATGCTGCTCGTTGTGTCTTTCCTGACCGGCCAGAAGATTTCTTCTGGCATGGAGATGAGCGATTTTTTGATGATCGGTATCATATCTTTAATGTTGAGGATATTGGTCGCTGTGAGAATGGGGCCCTGTTTATCTGTCAGGGCGAGGAAAATCTGCTGACCCTCAAGCAGCTTGGTTTTCCAGGGATTGCGGTGCCGGATTGTCATGATTTTGAGCACCTGGACGCCGCTCGTTTTTCCTTCATTCATACCGTTTTTTTGGTGGTGGAAAACACGGCGGAGGCGGAGGCTGCGGCTCGCAATCTGGCGGCCAGGATCGGCTTTAAGGTTCGACTATTCCGGTGGCCGACTGGTCTTGCCAAAAGTTATAGCCTGTGGAATCTGGCCTGTGATCAGGGCAAAGAGTTTAAGACAGCGGTTCTGAACATGATTCAGGCCTCAACGGCCTTTTCTCCTTTTGCATCTCCCCAGCGAGAATATACGGGATTTGTTGAACAGCTTGCCATGCAGGCAGGAAAGGCCTATGGGGCTCTTCGCTCGGGCTTTTCCTGTTTTGATGAGGCCCTGGATGGGGTGCATGGGATTAACATTATTGGCGGGGCGCCCAAATCCGGAAAATCCTGCTTTGCCATTCAGATCGCCACCGAGATGGCCCGTCGTCAGGTGCCGGTTCTCTATTATGATTTTGAAAATGGTCGGCAGAAGATCTATCAGCGCACATTGAGCCGATTGAGTCGTCTCTCCACCGCTGCTCTCAGGGATCAGGCGGTGGCCGGCGCCAATGCGGAAAGATTTGTTCAAGCCTGTCAGGACTTGCAAGACATTCTGCGTTCGTTGCGGGTGGTCAATGATCGTCAGCTCACCCCGGAAATCATGCGGCGGCACATTGATTTTATCCGGCACGAGACTAGAAGCGAGTATGCGGTGGTGGTGATTGATAGCCTGCATAAACTGCCGTTTAAAGATTTGAGTGAACAGCGAACGGGAATTGATTCCTGGCTGCGCCAGCTTGAGGCTATTCGGGATCAGTTCGCGGTCTCTTTTCTGATTCTTTCTGAGCTGTCTCGTGGCAGTGGGGATGGGTATAAGGATCGGCCCCACATGGGTTCGTTTAAGGGCTCTGGTGATATTGAGTATAGTGCCGACAATGCCCTGGTTTTTTCTCCAGAGTGGGATCCCCTGGAGGAATCGTTATCCCGACAACGGAGGAATGACTTGTGGTTAGTGGCGAGCCGGGAGCATCCACCGGGCCTGGTGGCTCAATATGGCCTGGATTTCCCGTATTGGGGTTTTGTTGAACTTGCCAGGAAAGAAGAACCTGACGATACCCGAATGGCATAAGTGGCGAACAGAGTGTGTCGAGAGAGATAGTCTGGAAGATGGCAAACAGTATTGTATTCTTTCTGTATGCGTGATATGAAGAAACTGAGATATTTATTTTATCGTTCGTTTTCGGTTAAAATTGAAAACGGATTTGCTGATAATCATGGAAGAAGAGGTGGTTCAAATGAGAAAAGTCTCTACTGCGATTATGGCTGGTGCGTTTGGGCTGTTACTGGTGAATGTCCAGCCAGCCCAGGCTTTTGATGAAAAGGCGGGAAATGCCCTGTGGGGCAAGTATGCCATTCAGACCTGTCGGGCCTGTCATAAAGAGAAGGGCCTCAGCAGTCTGGCGCCAGAGGAAAAAAGTGCCGCCGAGTGGGACTCATTCTTTGTTGATAAATATAAAAAATTACGAGATACGAAGCATGATTTTTCGGTGATTGGGATTAATGATCGGCAGTTAGAAAATATTCATCGGTATCTGGTGGAAGAGGCCGGTAAGAAAGGTGGAGATGATGAGGAGGCTGTTAAGCCGAAAACGATTGAAGCAACACCCGCCAAAAAAGGGACTGCTCAACCGGAGGCGGTGAAGGAAGAAAAGCCAGCGGGGACGACGGCGGCTTTCAATCCGGCTGCTGGCGATCCAACCAAGGGTCGTTATGTTTTCCGTAAATGTCTCACTTGTCATAAGAAGAACAAAGGCCCGATTATCAGCCCTGCGGATAGGACGATTGCCGCCTGGGATCGTTTCTTTGCTGATGACTACAAGAAATTCAAGAAGGCAATGCCGCAATTTGACACCTATGGGTATACGACTGAGCAGATGCAAAATTTGCATAAATTTGTCACTCAATACGCATTGGATGCTGCGAAACCAAAGACCTGTGAGTAGGACGATCGGAAGAGTGCGTTGTTGATAAAACACAAAGGCCTTTTTACCTGAATGGTAAAAAGGCCTTTGTGTTTTATTGCAGTGATGAGAGACGAGCATGGAGGAAGAGCAGTTGAAGAACATAGAGTTTGATATTATTTCTGCCTTTCGGGGTTTCGGCGTATTAGTGTGAGGGTGATTTTTTTTGCTGTATCCGGAAAATCCTCTTGCCTTGCGAGAATGATATAGGTATAAAATTTGCGTTGATGGGGAGCTACTCGTAACAGTTTTGATGGGGGTTGTCTTTTTCTGTCATGGTAATGGCAGTGGGCTAAAAGGAGATCGTATATGGACAGCAAATTTTGGGGTAAAATAGCTATTAGTGCGGTGATACTGGGATTAGTGATGGTAGCCCTGCAAAAAATGGATGCCGTTGGTGGTATCACGCAATTGTTCCTGCCTCCAGTAAGTGTCTCCAGCCAGGTCGAAGCGATGCAACAGGCCGTGCTTCTGGCCCGTTCAGAGGTGGCTGTGCAAGAGAAGGGGCATCTTGCCCGGGCCTCGTTTGCTCTTGAAAATCGTGGTGATCAGGATGTGAAAAATATTAAAATTGTGTGTACACTCCTGGATAGCTCCGGATCTGAGCAGGGCCGTGATACCTGGCTTGTTTCGGATACGATCAAGGCCCATGCCCATAGCGCTTTTTCATATACTTCGAAGAAGTATATAAGCAATAGGGCGGTCGCTTCGCAATGTCGGATCGTTGATATGGAGGTGGTTTCCGCCCCGCTTTTTGCGGTTCATCGGGCAACCGCTCAAGGGAGCGGCGCGCATGATCCTCATGGTGCCGGGACGCAACATGGCGAGGCATCGCACTGAGACAACTGGTGCCACGATCAAGAATGCTGGAACGAAACAGTTGTTGTGTCCTTGATTTTATTCATTTTTATACAAGGTTAATGGATGGCCGACGAGATAGATTTTGATGCAATCTTGAGTAAATATCGCTCAGATCCTTATGATTATGTGGTCGTTTGTGCAACGCAGACGGGGATTGTCAATTTCAAGGTTGAGGAAGGAAGCAGGGTTAATTCGACCAGTGGTCAATGGTTACATATCCCGGGAACTCCTCTTTTTGAAATAACCAGAGAGCGAAATCCGAAAACAGTTACTGCGCAAACCAATGGCGCTGTTTCTTCGATTCGCACCGAATTGGAAGGACAGTTCGTGGAAGCTGGTGAAAAATTACTCACGATTCGTCACCCCTTAAAAAAGAAAGAGGTCATTGAAAGTATTCTGAAGGAGGTATTATTCATTTTCCCGGCTCCAGAACGGGCGAAATATTTCTTTTCTCTTGATATTCAGTCACGGATTGAAAAAAAAGGGGCCAAAGCGTTGAGTATTCGATCAGGGGATGAAATTATCATTATGTCGCTGATGAAGCGGGATACGCCTGTTTATTACACTGGTGAGGCGGGGGTGATTCATTCGATTTACTTTACTCCCGGCATTTCGGTCAATCAGGGGCAGCCTCTTATTGGCGTCTGTGCCTCGGATAAGTTACCGCTTATTCAGAAAATCATCACCAGGGTTAAGGCTGATTGGGATAAGATGATAGAGCCAGGACATGCTGAAGAGTAAGGCCTTTTTTCATATTGACGATTCATCTCCCCCTCCCCCATGATAGCCCAACAGGGTTTGTCGTCGGTTGAGCTTCGTGAGTTTGTGTCAGCTCGTGAGCTTCCGGCTCGCCGCCTGACCTGTTGCTCATCTGTTCCCTCTCTTCCTGAGCTTATTCTTCGTTATGGCGCCATTGTTGGTTCTGTTATCCACCGCCATGGGTCTGTGGGACGCACGATGGATCTGGCGCGCCGGCATATTGTCGCCTGTGAACAGGGCGGGCGTTCGGTAGCCAGTGGCACTGTTATTCTGGCCGAAACGGTATCGGCCTCCAAGGGGAGATTTGCGCGCGACTGGCATGCCCCGGTTGGCGGGGTATGGGGTTGTCTTATTTTGGCCGATACCTTGATGGATCGGGCCAGAACCCTTTTGCCCCTGGCCCTTGGAATTGCCTGTTGCGAGGCGGTGCGGGAGTGTGGGGCAGAAACCGCTACTGTCCGCTGGGTCAATGATGTCATGGTGGGCCAGCGAAAACTGGCCGGCTTTCTGGTGGAAAGCTACCGGAGTCCGGGGCATGGAGAATTGTTTCATCTTCTTGGATTTGGTATCAATGTCAATAATGATTGTTTTCCTGAGTCGTTGGCTGATGTGGCCTGTTCCCTTGTTCAACTTCTTGGCAGGCAAGTGAGCCTGCGCGATTTTACTCTCTCCTTCCTGGCGAAAATGGCGTGGAATATCGGTCTTCTTTGGTATGAAGATGAAAGAGATTTACAGCATCTCTATGATTCACAAGGGCCGGAAGAGGAGACACTGGAATCGGAGCATCTACTCCTGCGCCAGTGGCAGAGGCTTTCGGATACTATCGGCAAGCGAGTGCTTTATGGATATGATATTCAGAAAAAGCCCTTATATACGGCAACAGTGATGGGAATCAGAAAGGATGGGGCCATTGTTATGCGCCAGGATGATGGTGCCCAGATTGTTGAGCATGGGGGGGAGTTACGGTATGTGGAAGGAAATCATTGTCTCTAAATCTGCCAGCTTGCTTCATTGAGAAGCTTGAGTGAGCAGATATCTCGTTGCAGGAGATGTTGTTGATAACGATGAAGGAACGACAAGGATTCGCCAACGCCGAGGCCGGAAAGCTGGAGACGATGTAAACGATGCAGAGGGCAGTTCTGGGCGGCTTCGAGGATCTTGATCGTGCCGGGAGAAAGGGTCGTGGTGAGCGGGATCATTTCCTGGTCTTGACACTGCTCGCATACAAGGCCGCCATGCCGGTTGTCAAAGCTGTAGCGGATGGTTTCCCTAAACGGTTGCTTGCATTGGCAACAGGAATACAGATGCGGACGATAGCCGATTCTCTCCAGAAATCGTATTTGAAAAAACGACAGTATGGTCAGGGCTGGATACCGGGAATGTAAAGATCGAAGTCCCCATTCGAGAAGGGCGAAGATTCCGTCATCACCTTCAAGCTCTTGGGTGGCTGCCATGATCAGTTCGCTCATGACCGAGGCCATAAGGAAAAGATGGGCATCTTGGCGCAGGTTGAGAAAACTGTCCACGAGTTCGGCCTCGGCAATAAAGGCCAAACTGCCTGGTCGAGAGACGGAATAGTGAAGAGATAGGGATGTGAAAAGTTCCAGTTTATTGACAAATCGTTTCTGACTGCGCTTGGCCCCCTTGGCAATGCCACTCATCCGGCCAAGTTCCTGACAGAAAAATGTCATAATCTGATCTGATTCCCCATAATCACGGCAGTCAAGGACGATAGCGGCAACCTTCTCCCTTGTTCTGGGCATGGCAAATCCTACCTGGCAATCACAATTTGTTCTTTTGTTATACTCCGGCGCACACTTATTTTTCCGCGCCGGGCCGCACGGCGCATCGCCGTATTGACCGAGATCGTGCGTTAGCGAGAGTATACCGCTATTCAGAACCCTTTTGTTCAATTGTGCTGCAAGCACAGTCTACCTACATTTTTTTTATGTAGGCAGAGGTTCTTATCTTGCTGACCCAGGCTTCGAATTCTGTTTTCAGCTTTTCGTCGTACAAGGTCTTTTTTATCTCTTCTTTGACTGAGTCATAGGGCGCCTGAAGGACGACGCCGCCTTCTTGACTGGAGAGGAGTTTGAAAAATTGATACCCATCCGGGGTCTCGACGATTTGCGTAATCTGGCCAGGTTTGATGGAAAGAAGAGCTGTTTTCATATAATCAGCCATCTCTTCTTTTTGGAATGTACCGATGTTGCCGCCATCAGCCGCAGAAGGAAGCTCGGAAAACTTTTTGGCCAGTTGTGAAAAATCCTGGCCGCTTTCTGCCAAAGCATGGATCCTTTCGGCCTTTTTTTTCGCTTCTAACTTCGATGCAGGGTCAAGACTCCCCAGGTTTTTTGGATCCTTCTTCCCCAAGAATCCCATTTGTAAAAGGTAATATCCACCCTGTTCGACGCGTTTTGTGTAATGGGTGTCATAATAATCAAGGACTTCATCGTCGCTGATGATGATTTTGGATCGAACCTCATAATTCAGCAGCTTACTTTGCAGGATTTGATTCCGTAGATTGTCGTGATAGACAGCCTCTGTCATGCCGGTGCTCCGCACCTGCAACAGGAATTCCTCAACGGTCATGTTGTTGTTATCACTCATTTGCTTGACGGCTGCTTTTATTTCTTCATCGGAAACTGTCAGCTTTTGCTTTGCTGCCTCTTGCGCGATCAGCTTTTTATCAATCAGGCTGTTGAGGACATCTTCTCTGGCCCGTCGAAGTGCAGAGGCAACTTCATCGGCAGGGGCCTGGTCAGTGATTTTCTGGAAGAACATCTTCCCCTCATCATTGACTTCAGAAGAGGTAATGACATCGTCATTGACCACTGCTACAACTCTGTCAACAAGCTCGGCTCGGCAGTTGGCCGAAGGCGCTAAGGTAAGAATAAGCAGGAGAAGTGTGGAGAAAAAAACAGGAAAAATCTGCATGGGAGGCACCGTTGGTTCAAAGAAAAGTTCAAAAAACAAAAAATATACCACAAGGAATTTCAATTCCCTGTTTGTTCTACAGTAATACCATATCTTTTACCTGGCGACGATATTTTATCTTCCTGTTGGAGATGAAACCTTTATTCAGGAAACGAGGGAGGCCACACCCTTTCTGTGTGGAGCGGCCTGTTCCATGAAGATAGTCAGGAATTTCTTTGGCTGTCATGGATAGGCAAGCTTTCTCAATTGACTTTTTATGTAAATATCCTATTGTAAGCATGTAAAATAAATGTCTCTGTTGTTGCATAATACCTTGGAGTGATATATGAGTGCCTCTTTGACCAGAAACCCCGAATTCGGAAACAGAGTGAGAGTAAGCCTTTACTGTCTGTTTTTTTGTCTTGTTTTCTCCCCTTCTATTCTCTTTGCGGCCAGTAAGATGCCGGCCTTTAGTCTTACTGATGCCAGCAAGGGGGGAGCGACGGTAAAAAGCACGACATTTGAGGGGAAAACCCTGCTGGTCACCTTTTTTGCCACTTGGTGTCCTCCTTGTATGCAAGAGGTGCCGGTGCTAATCGAGTTGCAAAAACAATTTGCCCAGTCAAATTTTTCGGTTATTGGCCTATCGGTTGATGATGGCGCGGAGGTCGTTGCCAAATTGATTGAAATTCGCTCGATCAATTATCCTGTTTTAATGGCAGATGATGCTACGGCCCGTGATTTTGGAGGAGTAGCAGGAATCCCCACTTCATTTTTAGTGAACAAGGAAGGGGTTGTTGTTAAAAAGTATCCAGGGATGGTTCCCCATGCCCTCCTGGAAAAGGATATTAAAAAAATAATGAATTAGTATTCATTATTTTCAGTTTTTTATTTGACAGAAGCTTATGTGTGAGTATAATTACTTCCATGTGAAGTTCTTTAACCCTGGAGCGATCCAGATTAACCAAAAGCATTAGTATCAATGGAGAAAAAAATGAAAAAAGGAATCGTAGCTGTTGTTGCTCTGTCTTTCATGCTTTGCGCCGCCTCTTCTTTTGCTTGCACCGGTACCGTTAAGGCCGTTGCTGGTGATAAAGTAACCGTTACCTGTGATGATGGCAAAGAGGTTTCTGCCATGGGTGCTGCCAAAGTAGGTGATAAGGTGACCGTTACCGATGGTAAAATCGCTGCCGGTAAGAAAAAAGGCGCCATCGAGGGTTGCTAATTTGTCTGCTGACAATTGACAGAGCTTTCGTTTTTAGGTAGTTTGCGGGGCTGATTGAGGAGACTCAATCAGCCCCTCTTTTTTTGTGCGTTACAGCGTATTCTGTTCGTCGAGGGTGGGAATAAGCTACACAAAAACAAAAAACTTTTCTTGACCATGCTTGGACATGGCTCTTGACGACGCAGAAAATCAATGGATATTCGGAATCTTCCTGAACCAGAACGAAAAATATATAATCGAATCAGATCTCAATACAAATTGAGATTTGATCGCTTCAAAGTGGGCGAAACAACTTTACGAATCCTCAAACCCGCTGATATTGAAGAGTTTTTGGCTGGCAAGGATCCGCTGGTCAATGTTTCGGAGTTTCCGTTCTGGGTGAAATTGTGGGAAGCGGCTATGGTTTTATCGTATGTGATGAATCAATTACCGGCCTCGCCTGAAACCACGGTTCTTGAGTTAGGGGCAGGGTTGGGGACCCCGGGGATTACGGCAGCTGCTGCTGGTTTTTCGGTAACGATATCCGATTATGAAGATATTATTATGGATTTCCAGAAAATAAATGCGGCGGCCTCCGGGGTCCATGGCATCAATTTTACCCATCTTGACTGGTTGCATCCGCCCGAGCTAGCTCCTTTTGATATCGTGATTGGTGCGGAAATTTTATTTCGTGACGAATTTTTCCAGCCACTGCTGACAGTTTTGCAGAAATATCTCAAGCCAGAGGGCTGCGTTTATCTTGCCCATGATGCCAGCCGTCGAAGTTTGCCGCTTTTTTTGAATCTGGCCAAAGAAGAATTTGATATTACCCTCGGGAAACAGGTCATTCGCAAGCCGGAAAAGAATGTGACGATTATTGTCAATCGTCTGACTCGTAAAAAGAAATGACTGCTTGAAACATATGGTCTTATATCCCATCAATGTGAACATGGACGGCCAACTGTGCGTGGTCATTGGCGGCGGGCTGGTTGCCGCGCGTAAATTGCATGGGCTATTGGCATGTGGGGCCAGGGTTCGGCTCGTCAGTCCGAAAATATTGATGCAAATTCAAAATCTTGTGCTTGATGGGAGGCTGGAGTGGCTCCCTCGTGTCTATGAACAGGGAGATCTGAAAGGAGCTTCTTTTGTTTTTGCTTTAACGAATTGTCCCGAAACCCAGTTGCGGATTGTTGAGGATGCTCGCTTGCTTTCTACGCTGGTCAATGTTGCTGATAATCCTGATGCCAGCACCTTCCATGTTCCCGCCACTCTTCGTCGAGGCGATTTTCTGATTTCTGTTTCTACGGGTGGTGGCAGCCCTTCTCTGGCCGCTGCCGTTCGCAAGGAACTTGAACATCAGTATGGGCCCGAATATGGAGGGCTTGTCACCCTCTTGTCCGCCATCCGGATGCAGGTGCTGCAGAGCAGGAAGTGGACGGAGGTCAGAAAGAGGGGTGAGACTGTGGATACCCATAAATCCGTATTTGCTGACATTGATTGTGCAAACCTTCTTTCGTTATTGCGACGACAAGATTGGCCCGCTCTTGCTGTGAAATTACAAGAAATTCTTCCAGCGGATATTGATGTGGACGATATCGTGGGCAAGGTGCAAGCGATATGATACTCCTCTCTATACGAATTCAGAATAAAACTGATTACTCTGGTCGAACCCACCGATGCCTGGCGCTGGAGAACAACTCCTGCCATTGGTGTCTTTTTTCGTGAGGATATCCATTGTGGGTGATACGAGCCGCCTGCTTTTTCACACCATCCTTGTCACGCATGGCCTGTCTTTGTGTGTGAATTGGTTTGTTTTTGTGAGCCAGAACCAACGACTCAGAGGTCTGGCTCGCTTTTCCCTTGTGGTTGTAGGTATTCTACAAACCATGTATGTCCTTTTGCGTTTTTTTCAAACCGGATACACACCTATCACCTCGCAGCATGAAACCGTGGTTTTCTTTTCCTGGTCATTGACCTGGGCCTATCTTTCCTTTCGCTGGCGTTATACCGTTAAAAATTTTGGAGCTTTTATCTCTCCGTTAATTCTGGCACTGCTTGTCATTGCGGCGTTAAGTCCCCGCACCATCAACCCCCTGGCGCCAGCCCTGCAAAGCTGGTGGCTGCCAGTTCATGCCGGCGTAACGGTTGCCTCATACGCTTTTCTGTCTTTAGCGTTTTGCGGTGGCATCATGTATCTTTTGCAGAATCGTGAATTGAAAAAGAAGAAATTTGGCTATTTGTTCAAACGGTTGCCTTCCCTCGATGCACTTGATCAGCTCAACAGCCATTGTCTGGCGATTGGCTTTGTCCTTTTAACCCTTGGGATTATTTCTGGTTCGATATGGGCGAGTCAGGCCTGGGGATCTTACTGGCATTGGGACCCCAAGGAAACATGGTCGTTGATTACCTGGTTCCTCTATGCTGCCCAGATTCACCAACGATTTTCTGCGGGATGGCGGGGGAAACGAGCGGCCATTATGGCCATTATCGGTTTCGTCTCCATGATATTTACCCTGTGGGGTGTGACCTTCCTGCTTGGAGGCATACATAGCTATGCCCAGTGAGATGATTTTGCTTTTGGGGGTGAACCATAAAACAGCGCCACTGGCAGTTCGTGAGCAGTTGGCCATTGGTCAGGGCGGGAAGAGTTATGAGGAAACCCTGCAAGAATTGCAGAAACTGGATGGATGCCGAGAATGTTATCTGCTTTCAACCTGCAATCGGGTTGAAATTATTGTCGTTGTTCAAGAAAATGCAGTGTTGGAAAATGCGGGTCGTGCAGATATTGAGTCCCGGATAGTGCCCCTCCTTTTTGGGAATACGGTTGCCCCTGAGCATTATCAAGATTATCTCTATATCCATCGCAACATTGATGCCGTGCATCATCTTTTTATGGTGGCCACCAGCCTTGATTCGATGGTCATTGGAGAAGCACAGATTCTTGGACAATTAAAGGAGGCGTATCGTCTTGCCACAGAGGGAAAGGGCACCGGTCCCATTCTCAATAAATTACTGCATAAAGCGTTTTCGACGGCCAAGCGGGTACGAACGGAAACGCTTATTGGAGCCTCGGCCGTTTCTATCAGTTATGCCGCCGTTGAACTGGCCAGAAAGATCTTTGGCAGTCTGGATACCAAGAGCGTTTTGCTGATCGGGGCTGGTGAAATGGCAGAGCTTGCGGCAGAGCATCTGGTCAGCCAAGGGGTTGATAAGGTGGTGGTTGCCAATCGGACCTTGTCCCGGGCGACGAGCCTGGCGCAACGCTTTCATGGTTCTGCGGTTTCTCTGGATGCACTCACTGATCAACTGGAACAGGTTGATATTGTCATCAGTTCAACGGGTGCTCCTCATCTCATTCTGCATAAACAGGAGATGAAAGCAATTATGCGGGCCCGTCGCAATGAACCCATTTTCTTTATTGATATTGCCGTGCCCCGTGATCTTGATCCGGCATTGAATGAGCTGGACAATGTGTATCTTTATGATATTGATGACCTGCATCAAGTCGTAGAGCTGAACAAGTCTGAAAGGGAGAAGGAAGCGGTCAAGGCGCGGCGTATTGTTGATGAAGAGACGGCTAACTTTCAGCGCTGGCTCGATGGGCTTGCGGTGGTGCCTACGATTATTGCTTTAAGAAAGAGGGCGAACGATATTAGTCAGTTAGAAATAGAGAAGGCTCTGGGACGATTACCCCACCTTACGCTTGAAGATCATCAGGTGATTGAAAAGATGGCTTTGGCAATTACGGCCAAATTGCTGCATGCTCCCATTGCCTATCTCAAGGATGAAGAGGGGTGTAAGGAAAGGCATGACGAAAAGGTGGAGATGATTCGTACTGCTTTTGGTTTAGAGGAAAAATAATGCTCTCTGCGGATCGAGCAGATGTCTTAGCTGATGAATGGTTACTGGTACGGCATTCTGGTGAAATCCCTGAGATTGCCTTCCACTCGGCTCTCCATTATCTTACGGAAGATCGCGATGGGCCACGGTTATGGTTGACCAAAGAAGAGATTGATCTGTTGCTGGAAGCTGCCAGTGCCCGTTATCAAGAGATCATCTTCCGTGATCTTTGTTATGAAAACAGGAAGCTCGGGGTGTACCGAGGCCTCAAGCGAGCTATTTCTAATTGGAATCGTTTTCTTGCCTTTCGACAACGGCGGGGGCATACAAATGACCCCGCCGTTCAGGTTAAAGTCGCTCAGGAGCTCCTTGCCTTATTGCAAATTGTGGCGGAGAAGGAGTCCTCCTTTCGTGATGACAATCAATGGCTGCCCCTAATTTTTAATTGCACAGGCGATGAGCTCATCGGATTCTCCTGTGTTTTAGGGATACCGGTGGAAAAAGTACCAGACAGTATCCTCCGCTTATGTCATCCCTGAACAGTCCACCCTGCCCGATTTGGCAGTTGTGCCATGAAGAGCGTACAGCAGGTGGCGCTGTCGGGTTTAAGGAGTATTGATTTTGTCGCGAAGAATCCCGGAGGGTTTGAAGGTGATAACCCGTCGGGCATCAAGCGTCAGCTCGTCCCCCGTTTGTGGGTTCCTTCCTCGTCGCGATTTTTTGTCCTTCACGCTAAATTTACCAAAACCACTTAGAAGGAGGTCCGTTCCTTGGATGAGCGTACTTTTTGAAATACGCAGAAAGGCGTCAACGGCCTCCACGGCTTGCGGCTTGCTGAGAGAGGGATGGACATTATAAATTTGTTGAACGAGTTCTGCTTTGGTCAGTGTCATACTGCGCTCCATTGAGGTAAAGAATAAATAAGAGGTACATGAAATAGTTCTCAACCGTATGACACCCTGTTTCCACAGGTCGCATCATACGGGTTGCGTGTCGTTAATGTTTGTATGCTCTCATGGAGAGCATACAAACGACAATATCCGTCATCGCCTGTTTCTCTCGCGGTTTTGGTTGTGGATGTTTTCGTTTTCAGCCGCCAACTACCGAGGCCATGGAGAAGATGGGCAAGTACATGGCGACAACAATACCACCGATCATACCTCCAAGAAAAACCATCATAAAGGGTTCAATCATGGCTGTCAAATTAGTGACGGCCTGATCAACCTCTTCGTCGTAGAAGTCCGCAATTTTTCCCAGCATGGTGTCAAGAGCACCAACAGATTCACCGACATTGATCATCTGCACCACCATATTGGGAAAAACCCCGCTTTCCTCCAGGGGTTCGGCGATGGGGCGTCCTTCACTGATACCGGATGCCACCCGGAAGACAGCGGCTTCAATGACTTTATTCCCCGATGTTTTGGCAACGACCTGGAGGGCATCAAGAATGGGGACGCCACTTTGCAACATGGTGCTGAGAGTTCGTGTAAATTTGGCAACGGCCACTTTTTTGACTAATGGGCCGACAACCGGCGCTTTCAAGAGAAGGGCATCAATACGATAGCGACCCTTTTCAGTATTATAAATCTTCTTGATTATAAAAACGACAGCAAAAATTCCCATAATAATAAAGAGGAAATTTGATTTGACGATATTGCTGAGATTGACAACAATCTGGGTAGGGAGCGGCAAAGCTGCGCCCATACTGGTAAACATTTCCTCAAAAACGGGGATAACAAAAATAAGGATAACACCCAGAATAAGCAGGGAGATGGCCAGGCAGATGGCCGGATAGGTCATGGCCCCTTTGATTTTTTTGGTCAGGGCCATGGATTTTTCCTTAAAAACAGCCAGGCGACCAAGAATGGTATCCAGGATACCGCCGGTTTCACCAGCTTCGATCATGTTGGAAAAAAGGTTGTCAAAAACTTTGGGGTGCTTGCGCATGGCGTCAGCGATAGTGCTTCCGGTTTCCACATCCCTTTTAATGGCGGTAAGCACGGTCTTAAAGGTAGGGTTATCCTGTTGTTTGGCAAGAATTTCAAGGCTTTGAATTAAAGGCAGGCCGGCATCAATCATTGTCGAAAGCTGTCTCGTGAAAATAACCAGATCTTTGCCTGTGACCTTGGGTTTGAAAAAAG
>DYNG01000028.1 GCA_020721165.1 Desulfocapsa sulfexigens | reverse complement strand
TGGTCCGGTTTTCACCCGCAGCCAGGTGAAAAAGCTACCAGTGGAATACTAATTCGTATTTTTACTGGCAACAAACGGTCTGTTTCTTTATCCATAAGAGGCTTTCAGCAAAAAAACTCCTAAAAAAATGCGCCCGTAGCTCAGCTGGATAGAGCAACGGACTTCTAATCCGTAGGCCGCTGGTTCGAATCCAGCCGGGCGCACCAGTACAACCAAACGAGCAACTCTTGCTGAGCAAGGCGTTTTGTTGTTTGATCAGTAGGCGATCATTAGAAATAAATTCAGATTTTACACCTTGCGAGACCGTCATATATTATGATTTCAGTTATTATTCCGGCCTATAATCATGAACGCTTTATCGGTGCGGCGATAGAGAGCGTTCTGGGGCAGACCTGGACGGATCTTGAACTAATAGTTATTGATGATGGTTCCACGGACAGAACAGGTGCGATTGTTCAGGGGTATAGAGATTCTCGTTTGAGTTATTTCTATCAGGAAAATCAAGATGCCTTTAATACTATCAATCGGGGTTTGGGGCTTGCTCGTGGAGATTTCGTTGCTATTTTGAATTCTGATGATGTCTATGCCTTGAATCGGTTTGAACAATTAGTGGAAAAACAGAGGCAGACGGGTGCGCAGTGTCTTTTTACGGATGTTATTCCCATCTCGGACAGTGGTGTTGTCTTCGATGACCCGGCTTTTGGCTGGAATCTCTGGCATCAGAAAAATAGAAAATTTTTTAATGAATGTGGCGATCTGTATACTGCTTTTCTGAAGGGGAATTTCATGGTCACCACATCCAATCTTTTTATGACTGCGGAAGCGGTGAAAAAAGTGGGGCCCTTTTGTTCTTTGCGCTACCTTCATGATTATGATTTTATTTTTCGCATGATGCTCTCGTTTCCTGATAAGGTTCATTATGTGCAGGATGAAAAATTGCTTTATTATCGAATCCATAGCGGAAATACCTTGGGCGAGGCTGCAATTGCAGGGAGAGAACAGGATAAGGTCGTGATTAGAAAATACCTGTTGGCCAGAGTTCCCGAGGAAATACAGGGGATGGTTTCAGCCGGAACAGATCGCTTGGTTGAACTTGAACGAGAATTGTTTGATATAAGAAATGCACAGCAGCAACCTGTTTTGCCGGGAATAAAAAAACAGATAGCAACATTGATCCGATCAATTTCCACACGGATTACTTCGTGATGAGACGGTTGAGGAGATGCGAGTGACACCGTTCTTCGCAAATGAAAGAGTGTGCTATAGCCCTTCCCACCTGATTCAGGTTGGTGAACAGCTTGCGCAAGGATGTGAGACAATATCCTTTGATATCTTTGATACCCTCTTCATTCGTCGTGTTCATGATCCTGACATGTTGAAGGCGCCTGTGGCCCGTTATATTGCGGTCAGGGCGGAACAGCAGGGATTGAATTGGTCGTGGCAAAGGGTTCAGAAGTTGCGTGATACCTTCGAGGCTGAACAGAGAAAGCAGACCGGCTTGACCTTTGATGATCATGAAGCCTGCTATCCCGTGTATATGCGGCAGGTAATGGGTACTATCTTTGGCGATCTTCAGGCTGACTCATTGCTTGAGGAGGTAACTCGATATGAGCTGGAAGTTGAGAATTCCATGCTCGTTCCCCGTCAGGAGCTGGTTGCTTGGCTCCGGAAATTGTTTGGACAGGGGAAGAAAATTTTCTTAATCTCCGATATTTATCTGCCTGCCTTGCATTTAAGAAAGCTTGTTGAGCATGGCGGCTTTGCAGACTGCGTCACGGATATCATTTCTTCTGCCGATTCTTTTTTAGCCAAGGCCTCCGGCAGGGGTTTTGCCCTTGTTCAGGAAAGGTATGCGCTTGATGTCAAAACATGGCTGCATGTCGGCGACAACCCTGTTTCTGATGGCTATCGTCCTGGTCAGTTCGGTATTCAGGCCTTGGTGTTGAAAGATGGCCTGGAGAAGATGCGGAAGGGATTAGTCAGGCGGTATTGGCAGTATGGCCAGGGTCGTTCGTTTTTTCGGGGAAGGACGCTTTTGCAGGTGATGCAGCCACTGGAGGAGGAAAACCGACCCCGTTCTCCTTTATATATTGAAGGGTATAATTTTTTAGCCCCAGTCATAGGCGTCTTTATTCAGCGTCTGGCCGAAAAAACACTTCAGGACAAGATCCCTCATATCTATTTTCTTTCCCGAGAGGGCTGGATGTTTCAAAAGTTCTGGGAAGGCGCGACTCCTCAGATCTACCCCGCAACGAAACTTCCAACTGCGAGTTATCTCTTCGTGAGTCGTATGGCGCTTGCTGGCGCAAGTTGCGCCTATCAGGGTTTGACCAGTGATAATGCTGGAATCGCCTTTTTGCCGGCGGGAAATCGTGATTTTCGCGATATTTGCCGAATATTCAAGCTGGATGGGGAAAAATTGGCGCCCCATCTTGCTCGTTATCGCCTTGCGCTGGATACCTCGCTCAGCCCTTCGTATTCTGAAACGACAATGAATAATACCGTTCGTTTTCAGGAGCTTCTTGGTGACGAAACATTTCAGAATGAGGTTCGACTGCAAACCCGGCCTTATAACGATGCACTGATCAAATATCTGGAACAGGAACATTTTTTTGACCAGACAGCCGTTGCCATTGTTGATATAGGTTGGCTTGGCACGATACAGCGATTTCTTTATGAGGCGGTTCGACATCGCCCGGATCGTCCTCGTTTTCATGGGAAGCTGCTGGCTGCTACCAGGGGCATTCCTTTTCCTGAGCGCCCGGATAATTCAATGGAGGGATTGATCTATGACCGGGATCGCTTTGATCTTGGCGGCAGTGCCATCCTTTATGCCAGGGATCTTTTTGAGGAAGCCTGCCGAGCTCCGCATCCGACCTTGAACAGTTATCATTTAAAGGAGGATGGTGTTTGTGAACTTGAATTCCGAACCCAAGCGGATGCGACAGGCAAGGCAGAGCAAATGCAGGATGCCTATTTCGCTCCATTGCAACAGGGAATCCTTGATGCAGCACCCTCTTTTGGGGCAGCAGTGTCATTGCTTGGATATCAGGCTCATGATTTGAAGCCGTGGCTAAATCATCTTTTGGTGGCTAAACTGGCATTTCCAAGAACGACTGAGGTTGGTAATATCAGGTGGCATCACCATTTGGATGATTTTTATGGCCAAAATGAACCATCGAAAAAACGCCGGAAGGCCGATAAACATTTATGGGATTTCTCCCTTGGATCCCTGCGCTGGATGCCCTGGCTCAGATTAAAATTTCTTCTTATGACGATCAGGGACCGGCTCAAGGAGTAGGTGCAAACCACTCATAGCCGTCTTTTTCTTGAACCCCTCACTCAAATATTCAGGAGCAGTTTATGTGGGAATATACCAATAAAGTTCAGCAGCATTTTTTGCATCCCAAAAATGTCGGGGAGATTGACAACCCTGATGGCACTGGCGATGTGGGTTCGCTGGCCTGCGGCGATGCCTTGAAGCTTACCTTTAAGCTTGATGATAAGGGGGTCATCGCCGATGCCAAATTCAAGACCTTTGGCTGCGCCAGCGCCATTGCCTCTTCGTCGGTCTTGACCGAGATGATTATCGGCATGACCCTCGACGAAGCGGCGAAAGTGACCAATGAGGATATTGCCGATCGTCTGGGTGGTCTGCCGAAAGAGAAAATGCACTGCTCGGTCATGGGGCGGGAGGCCCTGGAGGCCGCTATCGCCAATTATCGGGGTTTGAAGTTGCCCATGGCCGAAGGCGAGGTCGTCTGCGAGTGCTTTGGCGTCACTGATCTGGAGGTTATTCGGGCAATTCAGGAATCGAATCTTCGTTCGGTGGAGGAGATCACCAATTTTACCAAGGCGGGCGGTGGCTGCGGCAAGTGCCTGGATCGTCTGCGCGAGATTCTGGTGGCCACGACCCACCAGGGAAGCGGTTTGGTGCAGATTGTTGATAAAAACAAGCGCCCCCAACGAATGACCACCCTGCAAAAGATCAAGAAGATTGAAGAGGCCCTGGAGCGGGAGATTCGTCCCGGCCTGCGCAAGGACGGCGGCGATATTGAGCTGGTGGATGTGGACGGCGATTTTGTCCTGGTTTCCCTGCGGGGCGCCTGCACCAGTTGCACTAAATCCAGAACGACCCTGAAAGAGTTTGTGGAGAAAAAATTGCGGGAATTGGTGCTTGACTCGCTGATTGTGGAGGAGGCAAAATGACAGAAACCCATCGTATGATATCCCCTGAAGATGCCGTTTATATGGATAACAATGCCACCACCAGACTGGCTCCCGAGGTTCTGGCGGCCATGATGCCCTATCTTCAGGACTATTATGGCAATCCCTCTTCCATGCATCGTTTTGGCGGCCAGTTGGGAAGGGTGATGGCCGAGGCCCGGCAAAAGGTGGCGACACTGCTGGGGGCCGCCTCGGAAGAGATTGTTTTTACCAGTTGCGGCACCGAGAGTGACTCCACCGCTATTCTCTCGGCCTTGCAATCGTTTCCCGAGAAACGGCATATCGTGACGACGAGGGTCGAACATCCGGCGGTCAAGAATCTCTGTGAGAATTTGGACAGTCTGACGGGTCATAAACATCGTTTGACCCGTTTGCCGGTGGCAGCCGATGGAACCCTTGACCTGCAAAAATATGAAGAATCCCTGAGTGATGACACCGCCATTGTCAGCGTCATGTGGGCCAATAATGAAACCGGGGTTATTTTCCCCATTGCCGAAATGGCTCGCATGGCCCGGGAACGGGGGATCCTTTTTCACACCGATGCGGTTCAGGCCGTGGGCAAGATTCCCATCAATCTGCAAGACATTGCCATTGATTTTCTGTCTCTGTCCGGGCATAAGCTGCACGGCCCCAAGGGGATTGGCGTGTTGTTCGTGCGGCGCGGCACCCCCTTTGTCCCTTATTTGGTTGGAGGGCATCAGGAAAAGGGACGGCGGGGGGGCACCGAAAATGTGGCGGCCATTGTTGGTCTGGGTCGGGCCTGCGAGTTGGCGGCAGAAAAAATGGCGGAGGAGAACACGAGGGTAAAGGCGCTGCGCGACAGGTTGGAGGAGGGGCTGCTGGCCTCCATTCCCCATTCCATGCTCAATGGTCATAAGCAGGACCGCCTGCCCAATACCACCAATGTCAGTTTTGAATTTGTGGAGGGTGAGGCGATTCTGCTGCACATGGATCAATACAATATCTGCGCCTCGTCCGGGTCGGCCTGCACCTCCGGTTCACTGGAACCTTCCCATGTCCTGCGGGCCATGGGGGTGCCGTTTACCGCCGCCCATGGCTCCATCCGCTATTCGCTCAGTATCTATAATACCGAGGCCGAGATTGATTTTGTGCTGGAAAAGATGCCTCCCATTATTGCCGGGTTGCGAGAGATGTCACCTTTTTGGAAGGCGGATGCATAGATGATTATTGTTGAACCCAGCTATGAAATTCAGGACGAACTTGATCGCTCCTCGCTGGTTGTTCGTCTGGAGGCCTGTGGACGGATCTGCTATAAGAGTGAGGATAAAATCGGCGCGGGATCGGCCTTGCCTTTTGTGACCAAGGTTGCCGAGCATGGGCATAATTCAGTTATGGAAATGGCGGCGCTGACCCTGCGGCTGTCCTGTTCTCCTCAACTCGTGACCGAGTTTCTGGCCTGTCAGCCCAAATATTTTATCGTGGACCCGAGACCGGATGGGGCGCTGATTACCGGCTCCATTCGCTCCTTCCGGGAAATATACACGGCCTTTCCCGACAATGCGCTCATTCAGGCCATGCTTGATTTTCTGGGCGCCTGTCATCCCTATCTGCTGCAAGGCGTCTGGGAACCGGTAGTACGAGCGAAAAAGGAGGTCATTGCGGTGGCGAAACTTCCCCTGGCGCAGATTGAAGCCTTGCCGCCGGAACTGCTCTCCCGTCATCGTTTTGTCGGGGTCAAGTTTGTCACCAACCGGGCTGTGACCCATGAGATTGTCCGGCATCGGCCCTGTTCTTTTTTGCAGGAGAGTCAACGCTACTGTCGTTACAGTCAGGATAAATTCGGCAACCAGGTGAGTTTTATCAAGCCCATGTTCTTTGCCCCTGACTCCGCCGAGTATCGTTTATGGCTCCAGGCCATGGAGCAGACCGAGGCCCTCTATCTGAAACTCCTGGAAACTGCCACTCCCCAGGCGGCCAGAACCGTGCTGCCCAATTCCTGTAAAACGGAGATCATTGTTTATTGCAACCTCGCTGAATGGCAGCATATTTTTCGCTTGCGCACGACACCCGCCGCTGAACCTTCCATGCGTGAAATCATGATCCCCTTGGCAATGGAGATGAAGAAACGGTATCCGCCCCTGTTTTCCTGAGTCGTGCCGTCGTGGAATACGACTGTGCCCGCCAGCCCCCTTTGTTGCTCAGTCTCCAACAAAAGGGGCTTTTTTATGGGAAGAAAAAGAAACGGGGGGCTGTTGGCTCGGATATTGACACTTGTTTAACAATTAGTTATATGGGTCATCAATTCTGATGAAATAGGATGGTGCGGCAACAGTATCATCCTCACCCCGATAAACGGGATAAGTGCCTTCACGAAATTCGTTTCAAAAAAACAGGAAACGAATTGCTAAGGCACTAAAAAAAGCCGTTGTGTCGCCCGCATGGTTATTGAGGGTTTTGAGGACAGCGGTGTAACCTTTTGCCTTGAGAGGAAAACAGTATGGTACTTGATCCCACAAAACATGCCGACTGGGAAATTGCCCACGAAGCCGAAAGCCGGATGAAAACAGTCTATGAGCTGGGTGAGCGGCTCGGTCTGGAAAAGGAAGAAATTCTGCCGCACGGGCATTATATCGGCAAACTTGACTTCAAGAAGATCATGGGCCGTCTGGGCAACAAGCCCGATGGCAAATATATTGATGTAACCGCGATCAGCCCGACCCCTCTGGGCGAGGGCAAATCCACCTGCTGCATGGGGCTGGTGCAGGGCCTGGGCAAACGGAATAAAAGTGTGATTGGCGCCATTCGCCAACCCTCCGGCGGGCCGACCATGAATATCAAGGGTTCAGCCGCTGGCGGCGGATTGGCCCAGTGCATTCCCCTGACCGAGTTTTCCCTGGGGCTGACCGGTGATATCAACGCCATCATGAATGCCCACAATCTGGGAATGGTGGCCCTGACCTCCCGTATGCAGCATGAGGCCAACTATACCGACGAACAACTGGCCAAAAGAAACCTGCGCCGCCTGGATATTCATCCCAAAAAGGTGGAATTTAACTGGATTATTGATTTCTGCGCCCAGTCCTTGCGGAACATTACCATTGGTCTGGGCGGCAAGATGGATGGCTATACCATGCAGTCTTCCTTTGCCATTGCGGTCTCTTCCGAGATTATGGCGATTCTTGCCGTGGCCAATGATCTGGCTGACATGCGCCGCCGGATGGGCAGAATTGTGGTTGCCTATGACCGTCAGGATCGGCCAGTCACCACGGCTGATCTGGAAGTGGACGGGGCCATGACCGCCTGGATGGTGCAGGCCCTCAACCCCAATCTGTTGCAGACCCTGTAAGGGCAGCCGGTGCTGGTTCATGCCGGGCCTTTTGCCAATATCGCCATTGGTCAGTCATCGGTGA
>DYNG01000027.1 GCA_020721165.1 Desulfocapsa sulfexigens | reverse complement strand
TGGCCGGCGGGCGGTCTGGATTGTTAGCAGGGGGGGACGGTGGCCGTTTTTTTCCTGAAGCAGGCGACCCGGCGACCCGATAAAGCAAGGCCTCATCAACCGCCCCTGCCCCCAGGGATTCCTGGTAGCAGTGATAAAAAAGCAGGCCGTTGTTGAAATAACTTTTACGAACCAACCAGGCTGGCCAGTTTTGTTGCTGCTGATGCTGTAGAAAAATTGGCAGACTGGCAATCAGGGAAACAATCTCCTGCCGGGTCGCGCGGGGCAGATTCAACTGGTTGCCGATATCGGTGTCCAGGGCCGCCCGCAATTGCTTGCTGAACTGAAAAATGGCCGCCCCCTTGCACTCGGAAACAAGGCAGTCAAACTGCTGGATGGCCCAGGGCAGAAGCAGCAGGGCGAGCAGAAAATGATTGGCAAGCAGCTTGCCGGCCTGCTCTTCGGTCTTGTGAGCGCTGAGGCGATCAATAACCGCCAGCAGGGCCCTTAACTGCTCTTTGCACGCCTGGCCCCGGCTCTCATCGTCGAGAATCTCTCCATAAATCTCCAAGAGAGAGATAAAGAGACCAGATTCAACGGCCAGATGAAACCAGTCCACCAGCTTGCCGCTGTGCAGATCTTTATACAGCTCATCGCGCAGACGGGAAGGGGGACAGAGGCGCAATTCGCGGGCATGGGCGCAAATCGCCTGCCAGCTTTGGGGCTCTATGGTAAAACCGATCCGGGCGGCATGGCGAATGGCCCGCAGCATCCGCACCGGATCCCTGGTGATCCGCTTCGCCGGGTCGCCGACAATGCGGACCACCCCGCCGTTCAAATCGTCAATGCCACCCACAAAATCAAGAATGGTCTGGTTTTCAATCTCATAAAAGAGGGAATTGATCGTCAGATCGCGGCGCTGCGCATCTTCATCCAGGCTGCCAAAGCTGTTATTGGGGGCCAGCACGGCAACCGGGCCGTCGAGATCATGCTCGTCAAGGGAGCGAAGCGTTGAAACCTCAATGACCTTCCCGTGCCGGAAGAAGACCTGGACCAGTCGAAACCGGCGGCCAATGGTCATGCTGTTGCGGAAGATTTTGCGGATCTGGCCCGGATGGGCGTTGGTGCTGATATCAAAATCCTTCGGAATTTTGCCAAGATAGAGGTCACGAACCCCGCCGCCCACCAGGTACCCGGCAAATCCGGCCTCCTGGAGCTTCCGCAGGACAAAGAGGGCGTCGTCATCAATCATCCCAGGGGTGATGGGGTGCTGAGAAGACGAGAGAACCCGGGCCGCAAGGGCAGGAACGGCGTCCTGCCCGCTGGCTAATGGCGGCTGTTTATGACGGGGTCTGGGCATCAGGGATAGGAAGAGAGGGGTTTACCAACTCACACGGTCGGAGCAAAGCCCCGGCCTTCTTTATACACCGATTCAGCCTGGGTCACAAACTGGCGGAAAATTTCAGCCACCGGCAGAATCTCTTTCATCTTGTAAGTATTGGCTCCCGAAAAGACCAGGCCCTCTTCCACATTGCCGTCCCTGGACATTCGTAATCGCTCACTGATACAGTAGTGATGATCACATTTTTTCAGGCACTTATAATCGCACCTCTTGGTGGAAACATCTTCTCCCCGCGCCATGGCCTGAATAAAGGGGGTGTTGATGGCCCGCCCCGGCATCCCCACCGGTGAGGAGGTGAGGACAATGTCCTCTTTTTTGGCATTGAGAAATGTCTGCTTGAAACTGTCGGCCACATCACACTCTTCACTCAGGACGAAACGGGAGGCAATCTGGATTCCATCCGCCCCGTATTTGTCCATCATTTCAGCCATCTCATAGCCATTGGTGATGCCGCCGGCGGCGATCAGCGGCACCTTGCTAATGACCTCCCGAATGGGCGGAAAGATCTCCCGCAGGGGGCGATCCGTGCCCAGATGACCACCGGCCTCGCACGCCTCCACCACGATGGCGGAGGCCCCCAGTTTCTCGGCCAGTTTGGCAATGCCCGGGGTCGAGACGATCATGACAATGGGAATATTGTGTTCCTGACCAATCTTGAAGATATCACGGGAAAATCCGGCCCCGGTAAAGATCATATCCACACCGGCCTCAATGGAGCCTATGACCAGATTGTAAAAATCCTTCATCGCGTACATGATATTGACCGCCACCACCCCTGTGGTTCCGGCCTTGGCCTTGCGGATATCCGCCTGCAACTCGGCCACTGGCAAGGCAGATCCCCCGATAACCCCTATGCCGCCGCAATTGGCAACCGGAATGGCCAGGGCGGCCGTGGACACCCGAATGGACATGCCACCCTGAATCAAAGGGATTCTGGCAGTAAACCTGCCGATTTTCAGCTCTGGTAATTTCATGGAAAGGCTCCCGCAAGGATTTGGTCAGGTAAATAAAAGGAACAATGTCGTCATTACCATGTTTTGTCAAGCATTGCCGCAGGAAAGTATAAAAAAGAGGATGAGAAAGGGCGGAGAGATCAAATTTAGCAGGTAAAATGGTGATTTTATGACCCTCACCCGCGCCATCCTTGACTTTTTTCTGGAATTGCAGTTAATTTCGTTCCTTTTATGCGTCATTTACAAACAAGGATCGTGGACCGGAAAGAAGGGAGGAGCGCTCTGTGAATATCAAGGCCTTGAACGGCTTTAAGGACATACTGCCCGGCGAGGTGGAGCTGTGGCAAAGGGTTGAGAGCGTAGCCCGCGATATCTTTGCCCGCTTCAATTTTTCCGAAATTCGCCTGCCCATTCTGGAACATACCGATCTTTTTGCCAGGGCGATTGGTGAATGTACGGATATTGTTGAAAAAGAGATGTACTCTTTTGTTGACAAGCAGATAACCATGCGGCCTGAGGCCACGGCCTCCCTGCTCCGAGCCGTCATTGAACATGGCCTGCTGGTACAGAAACCCGTGCAGCGACTATTCACCATTGGCCCCATGTTTCGTCACGAGCGACCCCAGAAAGGCCGCTTGCGACAATTTCATCAACTGGATGTCGAGGTTCTGGGGTCGGCCAGCCCCCTGGCCGATGCCGAGCTGATGGCCCTGGGAGCCTCGTTGTTGGTGGAATTGGGCCTTGCCGTGTCCCTGGAGCTGAATTCGCTGGGATGTCCGGCCTGTCGCCCCGCCTTTCGCGCCAACCTGCTCAATTTTCTCAGGGATCGTCATGCCGCCCTCTGCAATGATTGCAAACGCCGTTGCACGACCAACCCTTTGCGGGTTCTTGACTGCAAAAACCCGGACTGCCGCGCGCAGGTGGCCGACGCCCCTTCTCTGCACACCCATCTCTGTGACGACTGTGCCAGCCATTTTCACGCGGTTCAGGAGGGTTTGAAGCAATTGGAAATCCCTTACCGCCTCAATAAATTTATGGTGCGAGGCCTGGACTATTATTGCCGAACCACCTTTGAGTTCATTACCGGAGACTTGGGGGCTCAAGCCGCCGTCGGGGCCGGGGGCCGCTATGATGGTCTCATTGAGCAATTGGGAGGCCCGCCGGCGCCGGGCATCGGTTTTGCCCTGGGCATGGAACGGCTGGTCTTGCTCCTGCAACAGCAGGCCGCCAAGGCCGTCGGCGCCGGCCTTGATCTGTTTGTCGCCGGTATCGGCGAACACCCCTGCCGTCACGCCTTTGCCCTGACCCATGCCCTGCGCCAGGGCGGGATGCGGGTGGCCATGGATCATGAGGGCCGCAGCCTGAAAAGCCAGATGAAACAGGCCGGCAAGGCCGGGGCGGCCTTTGTTCTCATCCTGGGCGACCAAGAACTGGCCAGCGGCCAGGCCCTGCTCAGAAACATGAACACCCAGGAACAACAGGAAATAGCCTTACCGGATGCGGCAGCAACGATACGGGCAATAATACGAAGCTGAACCATAATTTGGCGATGATCGAAAAAAGATAGATGCAAAAATACGCGGTCAATCAACATTTAATTGAGACTCTTTTGTCCTGGGTAAATTCAGGAGAAATTGCCATTCCTGAAATTCAAAGGCCTTTCGTCTGGGATAGCTCAAAGGTTCGCGATTTAATGGACAGTTTGTATCAAGGTTATCCCGTTGGGTATGTTATTGCTTGGAGAAACCCCCATATCAAGTTGAAGGACGGTCGTTTAAGTGAAGGCAAAAAAATCCTCATAGATGGACAACAACGGATAACAGCTTTAACAGCGGCAATTCTTGGGAAGCATGTCGTTAATAAAATATACCAACGAGTAAAGATAAAAATTGCCTTTCACCCTATTGACGAAAGATTCGAAGTTCAAAATCCGGCTATTCTCAAAGATACTACCTGGATTCATGATATTTCTGAAGCGATCAATGGGGATCTTTTTGAAATCGCAGATCATTATTTTGAACGCAATCCTGACGCCGACAAAAAACAAGTGCGTAATGCCTTGTCAAGCTTGGTGAATATTCCCAAAAAACAGATTGGACTTATCGAGCTTTCACCAGACTTAGACATTGAAACTGTTACAGAAATTTTTATTCGTATAAATTCTAAAGGCGTTGTTCTCAGTCAAGCAGATTTTGTCATGAGTAAAATTGCCTCTAACACTGAGTACAATGGCAATGAATTGCGAAAGGCTATTGATTACTTCTGTCATCTGGCCGTTGCGCCTGAGTTCTACAAGCATATTGTTGACAATGACGAAGATTTTGCCAAAACTGAATTTTTCAAGAAAATACAGTGGCTTAAATCTGAAAATGAGGATTTGTATGACCCCGATTATAACGACCTTATTCGTGTAGCCTTTACGACACAATTCAACAGGGGGCGACTTGCTGATTTGGTAAGCTTGTTATCAGGTAGAAACTTTGAAACGCGAAGCTATGAAGCCACTATCGCCGAGCGCTCCTTTGCTTTGTTGACAACAGGGGTTTACAATTTTATCAACGAAACAAACTTCAAACGCTTCTTGATGATAATAAAGTCAGCTGGCTTTATTTCACCAAAACTTGTTCGCTCTCAAAATGCAGTTAATTTTGCCTATATTGTCTATCTCAAACTAAAGGAACTGGAAGTTAATTCCGTTGCAATTGAAAGCTTTGTTCGGCGATGGTTGGTCTATTCCATTTTGACAGGTCGTTATTCTGGATCACCGGAGAGCGTGTTTGACTATGATATTAAGCAGATCTCTCAGAAACCGTTTGACGAATATCTCAAAGAAAAAGAGGAAGGCGAACTTTCGGAGGCATTTTGGAGCGCATCCTTGCCGCAAAGCTTAGACACATCAGTTGCAAGTAGTCCATACTTTCATGTTTTCTTGGCTGCACAGGTTAAAGCCAATGACAAAGGGTTTTTATCAAGAGATGTGTTAGTCAGCGATTTGATTTCGCTCCGTGGAGATATTCATCATCTCTTTCCAAGGGATTATCTGAAAAAGAAGGGCTTGGACAGGGGCAAATACAATCAGATTGCCAATTATGTATATATGCAATCGGAGATTAACATCAAGATCGGCAACAAGCCCCCGAAAGACTACTTTGCAGTTGTTAATTTACAAAAGCAAAACAATAACCAGCAATTAAGTGGAATTTCAAGTGAACAGCAACTTTTAGACAACCTGGAAATGAATTGCGTCCCTCCAGAAATTCGGCAGATGGACATTGACGATTACAATGATTTTCTTGTGGTAAGGCGCAAGCTTATGGCAGCAAAAATTAAAGCATATTACCACTCGCTTTAATAAGAAAAATTCTTTATTCACAAATATTTGAGAACCTTATGGAATCAATGGGAAATTTACGCAGAACCCACTTCTGCAACGATCTTGGCAAGGGACATATCGGTGAGGAAGTCGTGCTCATGGGCTGGGTTTTGCGGCGCCGAGACCACGGCGGCGTTATTTTTATTGACCTGCGGGACCGTCATGGTCTGACCCAGATCGTCTTCAATCCTGAAATCAATCCTGAGGTTCACGCCAAGGCCCACCAACTGCGGAGCGAATGGGTTCTGGCCCTGCGGGGCCGCGTCGTGGCCCGTCTTGAAGGGATGGAGAATCCCAAGCTGGCCACCGGCGCCATTGAGATTATCGTGGATGAACTGCGGATTCTCAACACCAGTGAAACGCCGCCCTTTCCCCTGGATGAAGACCTTGAGGTCTCCGACACCCTGCGACTGCAATATCGCTACCTCGATCTGCGCCGACCGGCCATGGCCGCCAAGCTGGTCATGCGCCATCAGGCGGTGCAGGCCATTCGCTCCTATCTCAACGAAAACAATTTTCTTGAATTTGAAACCCCCATGCTCACCCGCTCCACCCCGGAAGGGGCCCGCGATTATCTGGTGCCCAGCCGGGTCAGCGCCGGTAAATTTTACGCCCTGCCCCAGTCGCCACAGCTTTTCAAGCAGCTCTTGATGATTGCGGGCATGGATCGCTATTACCAGATAGTCAAATGTTTCCGTGATGAAGACCTGCGGGCCGACCGCCAGCCGGAATTCACCCAGATTGATATGGAGCTCTCTTTTGTGGATGAAGAGCAGATTATTACCATCACTGAAGGCATGATTGCCAGGTTGTTCAAGGAGACTCTGGGCCTGGAAGTAGCCCCGCCCTTTGGCCGCATGTCCTATGATGAAGCAATGAGTCGTTTTGGCACCGACCGCCCCGATACCCGTTTCGGCTTTGAGTTAACCGATCTGACCGCCATTGCCCGCTCCTGTAGCTTCAAGGTCTTCCGGGCCATTGCCGATGAAGGCGGCATTGTCCGCGCCATCAATGCCAAGGGGTGCGCCCATTTTTCGCGCAAGGATCTCGATGATCTGACTGCTTTTGTCGCCCAGTTTGGGGCCAAGGGGCTGGCCTGGGTGAAGATGAAGGAAAATGGGGAGTGGCAGTCGCCCATCGCCAAGTTCTTCAGTGACGAGGAGCGGGCGACCATCGCCGCCGCTTTGGAGGCCGAGGAGGGCGATCTGCTCTTTTTCGGGGCCGATAAAAAGACGGTGGTGTTGCAGGTTCTGGCAGAATTGCGGCTGGAACTGGCCCGCCGCCTGGGCTTATTGCAGCCCGAGGCCTTCAACTTTATCTGGGTCACCGATTTTCCTCTGGTGGAATATGATGAAAAGGAAAAACGCTACCAGGCCCTGCATCACCCCTTCACCGCTCCCAAAGAAGAAGATGCGGACAAGCTGGAGACAAACCCCGGCGCGGTTTACAGCCGGGCCTATGACCTGGTGCTCAATGGCACCGAGATCGGCGGCGGTTCCATCCGTATCCATCAGCGGGCCATGCAGAGTCGGGTTCTCTCCGTGCTCGGTATTTCTGAAGAAGAGGCCCAGGACAAATTCGGCTTTCTCCTGCGGGCCCTGGAACTTGGCGCTCCCCCTCATGGCGGCTTGGCCTTTGGCCTGGACCGCCTGATGATGCTAATTACCGGCAGTGACTCCATTCGTGATGTCATCGCCTTCCCCAAGACCCAGAAGGCCACCTGCCCGCTGACTGAGGCCCCCTCGTCCGTGGCCCGTAAACAGCTCACCGAACTGCATCTGCGGCCAGACTGGAAGGAATGATAAGGGTTCGAATTTTCTGAATCTCCAAACCTTGACGACCTTTTTTGAAGTCCTGTTTTTTTGTGTTGACAAAAAACAGGACAATCTCGTATAATTCGAGTTTTTATCAACCGCAATTTGCATTCGTATTGATAGCACAGGGCGTATAGCTCAGTTGGTTAGAGCCACCGGCTCATAACCGGTCGGTCGTAGGTTCGAGTCCTACTGCGCCCAC
>DYNG01000026.1 GCA_020721165.1 Desulfocapsa sulfexigens | reverse complement strand
GTAACATATTGTTATTGCAGAATTTTATCGTTTATGATCGCAAAGTTGGGTTAGGAACAAATGGCCATCGTAAGATTTTCAAGTTATTGTTTAAACATGACTGAAAGGTATCAAAAATTCATCCAAATCGAACTCTCTCGTCGGCAAGCTGCTTTCCTGTTTCCAGAAGTTCAGATATCTCCTATCAATCATGAGGTTACAAAACACCAAATATGGAACTAAAAAACAATCAAGCGGCACTTATATGGGATGTCGATGAGGATGGGGGCGTCTCGGTCAATGTGGCTTCAGGTGATCCGGATGGCCCAGCAGGGGCAATCTGTCAGGCCATTGCCGTGAAGCTCATGCAGGATGAGGATTTTCAGGCAGAGATCATGGAGATGATCGAAGTGGATGATGGAGGCCAGAAAAACTGATCATTCAGAACTGCTTTGCAGACCGGTTTTCACCCAACATCCACACGGTTGACGGACACATCACTGTTGGTCTTATGGGTACCTTATAAATATCAACTCCCTGATACCCACGGAATACCGGACGGTTTTTCTACAATCAGTCGGGACATTTTGCCTGCGTCTCACATTCACGAGAAAAAACTTGCTATTTTCATTGACAATGGGTATAAAATTTCTTTTTTTCATGAAAACATGATGGATAGTGACAATTATATTCCAATCAATTTGATTTTATCAGTCTTTACTGATAGATAATGAACAAAGGGGCAGAAGAAAAATGGCTAAAGTATGTCAAATTTGCGGTAAAGGCCCGGTAACTGGAAACAATGTTTCCCATGCGAACAATAAGACTCGTCGTCGCTGGTTACCAAATTTGAAGAGAGTTCACATGGTTGTCGCCAGCGGAAGCGCAGTGCGAGCCCGGGTTTGTACGCGCTGTATCCGCTCCGGAGCGGTAGTCAAGCCTCTTGCTTCAAACGCCTGAGAGAAATTTCAACACAAAGGAATGGGACACAAAGGACGAGAAATTTTTCATCTCGTCTTTTGGGGAAACAACAAGAAGCACCTCTTTTTTAATTCGTTCCCCCCCAAGATGTCGTTTATAGATGAAAAAACCCCACACTCCTTTCCTTACGACGACGGCATGGCCCCAGTATTGCGGCCATTTCTTCACGATGGTGGAGGCCCACGAATAAATGGTTGAGGACACAGAAAATTTTCTTTCTTTTCAGGAAGCCTCTCAGCTTGTAGCAGCAATCCAGGAAGAAGAGAATATCCACCAGCAGGATCGGCGCATCTTAACCGTCTATAATCACGACGACCAGGAATTGTGCTGGTTTGATTTTGCCGAACTCGTCCAAGCGGTTGGCCCCGGCCCCAAAGAAGAACAGCAGGCGGCCGTGCAGAATTATATCCTGCACCACATACCGGCCTGGGCTAAGGACCTTTAGGAACTATTACGAAATAATTTCCCTGTTTTTTTAGGATAGTTGCGAAGAAAAATAGTCGTTTTTTAAAACGGTTCAGAATCACCTCCCTTCATTCCCATTCCCGGGATGAAATCACTCCTTGATTCATAAGCACAATCACCCCATTGTGTTGGCTCAACAAAATGAGAACAGTTTGACGAGCCAAAAAACTCTGCGCCTTCAGCAGAAAACAGCCACCATCACGAAAGGAGAATGCCATGTTTACGCGATTACAACAATGGACAAATCAATTTCGGTTTATCAATGGCGCAGCGCTGGTCTTCCTCTGCTCCATTTTTCTGCTCAGCACAGCCTGTAACTCTGGAAAAGGAGCGGTCAGCCCCAAAATAGATGGAACTACGCAGGTCGTGAAAGGGAAATTACAAAAAATTTCTCTTTTAGAGGGTAACATGACGATCGCCCCCCCTAACGGTCAAGCGGTAACATTGAAATTCACGCCACAAACTCCTGTCAAAGGTGGAGTCCTGAAAGATATTCATAAAAACGACCCCGTGCAGGTGATCTACAACTACACTGGTGAGCAAAACAATGCCCACTCCATTGAAATCCTGCCCCAGGGATCATGTGGCGGCTGATGAATTCGGACTCCCATTTCTCAATCACGAAGTGACCGAGGAGGCCACCGTGTCGCGGCACGAAGAAGATCCACACCGTACAGCGACAGGCAACACAGCGCTGCCGACAACGAGCTGGTTTGATTGAGAAATGGTAGAAAATGCGGCAATATTCCGCCGCCCCTCATGGCGATGATAAAATCCCAGAGGGAAGATTCATCACCTGATCACCGCCCAGACAGTATCCACCATCCATGCGCAGAATGGCGCCGCTCATAAATTCGGCGTCCCGAATCAGGAAAAGAACGGCATCCGCGACCTCTTCGACCGTTCCCGTCCGCTGAAGAAGGGTATGCCCCAACAGCGCGCCTCGTTCCTCGGACGACAGCGCCGCCCACCCTCGCGTGCCTTCCCCGTGGCGCCCTTGAATTAAACCCAGCATCAACTCATTGACCCGGATCGCCGGAGCCGCCTCACGAGCCCATGTTTCTGTAAAAGAGGCAACGGCACGATTAGCCGCGCTATAGGCATCATGAAACAGCAGGGAGGCCGGCCCGCTTCGACCGGTTATAGCGGCGATGGAGGAGATATTGACAACCGCCCCGGGCCCCGATTGCCGCATCAGGGGCAAGCAGTGATGAAACAACAGCCACTTGGCCGTAAGAGTGGTATCAATCTCCAGTTGCCACTGTTCATGATTATGGGCATGATCATAAGAACCATGCACAACCGGCATTCCTCCTCGTTCGATATTGTTGACCAGAATATGCAGGGCCCCGAAGCGTTGTTCAACCTCCGCCATCATGGCCTGAACCTGTTCCTGCTGCCGTAAATCCACGGGGAAGCTCAGATACCGATGGCCCGATTCATTCAATTCCTGTTCCATCTCCACGATGGATTCTGGCCAGTCAAAAACCGGGAGTATCAACAACACCCCTGCTCTGGCCAACCGCTGAGCAATGGCCCGGCCAACAGGACGGGAAGCCCCGGGAACCAGGGCAATCTTACCGGAAAGCTGCATACAGCACCATTTTCAAAATTGTAGCATGATGTTGATAAAGATTATCCCTCTTGCTATTCAAGCAGCACGATATTATCGTAGAATTTTTCGTGCGCCTCTTATACACCTTAAAACTTATCGCTCACCCACTTATCCTGCAAGGGTTTATTATGCAATGGCTTGCCATCCTGCTCTTTTCATCGCTGCTGTTCTTTTCTTCCACCGACCAGAGCCAGTCACAAACAATCCCCTCCATCAATTGCTCGGAACAGCCGTGCGCGTCCACCCTCTGGCCCCATGAGAAAAGTGATCTTACCCCGGATCCAGCCTTGGTGTTGGGCCGTCTCGACAATGGCTTTCGTTTTGTATTGCGACAAAACCAGGAACCAAAAGGACGGGTGGCCATTTTTTTAGCCGTGCAGGCGGGCTCCCTCTATGAAAATGACCAGCAGCGAGGCCTGGCCCATTTCCTTGAACATATGGCCTTTAATGGCAGCGCCCATTTCCCCCCTGGGGATTTGATTGACTATTTTCAGTCCATTGGCATGAGTTATGGCAACGACACCAATGCCCACACCAGCTTTGACGAGACCGTTTATCATATTCTGCTGCCCGAGGCCAGCCCGGCAGTCGTGAGCAAAGGGCTGCTGGTCATGGCCGATTATGCGCGCGGGGCCTTGCTGCTGCCAGCCGAAATTGAGCGGGAACGAGGGGTTATTCTTTCGGAAAAACGAGCCCGGGACTCCGTCGAATACCGAACCCATGAGGCGCAGATGGGCTTTACCATGCGCGGCAGCCGAATCCCGGAGCGCATGCCGATTGGCATCCTCGAAACCTTGACCAAGGCCGATCAGAAGGAGATGAAGGCCTTTTACGACGCCTGGTACCGCCCGGAAAAGATGATTCTGGTCATGGTGGGCGATTTTGATCCGGCCCAGATGCAGCCCCTGGTGCGGGAACAGTTTCAGAACCTGCAAAACGCAGTTCCCATGCCGGATTGTCCGTCATGGGGCCAGATCAGTCACAACGGGCCGGATTTTTTCTATCATTACGAACCGGAGATGGGGTTTACCGAGGTTTCCCTGGAAACCGTCTGGAATGAGACCGAGAAAGATGACTCCCTGGCCCTGCAAAAGGAGATGATCCACAGCGCCGCCGCTCATCGCCTGCTCCAGTATCGTCTGGAACGGTTGCTGGAGAAAAAAGAGACCCCGTTTACGACCGGAACGGCTCATGGCGGCATCTTTGCCGGACATATCGGCTACGGAACGCTGAGTGTGCAAACCGCTGCCGACAAGTGGCAACCGGCCCTGAATGAGCTTGATCAACTCCTGCGCCAGGCCTTGGCCCAGGGCTTCAGTCAGCAAGAGCTGCAACGGGTGCAAAAAGAGTTTCTCTCCGAACTGGAGAAGGGGGCGCTGACCGCCAGCACCCGTGACAGCCAGAAGCTGGCCGCCGACCTGGTCCGAACCCTCAACGACAATAAGGTTCCCCTCTCACCCCAGCAGGAAAAAGATCTCCTTTCCCCCCTGATCACGGCCATGACCAGCCAGGATTTGCACGACACCCTGCTCAGAATATGGCAGCATCCGGCGCGACTGGTGGTCGTGACCGGCAACGCCTCTTTGGCCGGCGACAATCCCCGCCAGATCATCAAGAAGGCGTATGATCAGGCCACAGGCCGCCATCTCTCTTTTCCTGCCCAAGACTTGCAGGCCGTGCCTTTTCCCTATCTGCATCTGCCCCCTGATCCGCGCCCTCCCCAGGAACAGCCCTTGCCCGAAATTGAGGCCCTGCGCCTGACACTGGCCAACAATATCGTTGTGCTCTTGAAACCCACCAAATTCCAGGCCAACGAGGTGCAGGTGGCCGCCCATTTCGGCGCCGGAAAACAGGGAGAACCACAGCCGGGAATGGCCGCTCTGGCAGAACAGGTCATTGAAAATTCCGGCGCCGGCGCCCTCACCCGTTCCGAACTGGAGACAATTACCGCCGGCAGCACGGTCAAGCTCTCGTTCAAGGTGGGCGAGGAGAGCTGTCTGTTCCGAGGTTCATCCGTTACCGGAGACATGGAACTGCTCTTGCAACTCCTGCAGGCCCGACTTGCCGATTTCACCGTGCGGGACGAGGCATATAGCAAGGCCATGCAGGGTTTCGAGGCCCTCTATAAACAGATGCAGCAGGATGTCTCCGGGGTTATGGAACTGTCGGGCGAGTCGTTTCTGGCCGGAGGCAGTTCGGCCTTTGGCATGCCACCCTGGGCAGAATTTTCCTCTTTACGGGCAGAGCAGATTGACGGCTGGTTGCGACCGTTGTTCACCGCCGCCCCCCTGGAAATCAGTATCGTTGGCGATTTTGATCTTCAACAGATACGACAACTGCTCACCACCACCCTGGCTCCCCTGGCCCCGCGCCATCCCTACAAACCACAAACGGCAACCCTGCGTTTTCCTGTGGGCAAAACCTTGCGCCTGACCGCCCCTTCATCCATTGACAAGGCCATGCTGGTGGTGGCCTGGCCCACGGCGGATTTCTGGGATATCAGCAGAACCCGCAGCCTGCATCTGTTGGCTGAGGTCTTCGACGATCGTTTACGAAAAATTATTCGCGAACAGTTGGGGGCCACCTATTCCCCCGAAGTCACCAGTCGTCCCAGCCGCACCTATACCGGCTATGGCGTCTTGCGGGCCCAACTGGTGGTCGCGCCCGGGCAGATTGACGCCTTGGCCAGGGCAGTGCTCCAGGTCGCTGAGGGGTTGCGGGAAACAGGCGTTAGTGACGAAGAGCTGGAACGGGCCAAGGCCCCCAAGCTCACTTCGCTGAAAGATCTGATCCGAACCAACGGCTATTGGCTCCACTCGGTTCTGGCCCTGTCATCGCGCCACCCGCAGCAGCTTCAGTGGCCCGCCACCATCCTCACGGGATTTCAGGAAATCAATAAAGAGCAGCTCTCAACCCTGGCCAGAGAATATCTGCCATCAGACCAGGCCGCGCAAATCCTGATCGTTCCCGGCAAAAAACTGTGAAGAAAATGCCGGGAAAAAGCCGACTCCATCTATCCAACCAGCCAGAACGCCAAATCTCCGGCATACTTGAGGGTCCGATCGGAAACGCCACCCAAAAGCCCTTTGGCCGTCCCGTCTCCCCGCCGGCCAAAAACGATGGTGCCGCACTGATGAAGATGGGCCTGGCGGATAATGCTGTGGGCCGCCTCGATATCGGTTGTTTCCGGCAGGGGAATAATCTTTTCAGCCGGAATTCCCGCCTCCTGCAGAAGCTGGGTGGGCCCGCGAAAAATATGATCTTCATCGCTTAAATAGCGGTCACACCACTCTTTCTCCCAGAGATGATAAAAAGACTGCGGGGCGGCAGCCGGCCTTTTGCCCAGCAATTGATGACAATGAAAGAGATACAGGCGGAGGTCATCCCGTCCCTCCAGGATATGGGCCAGATGATCAATCGCCAGCAGAGAGGGGAGAGATCCATCAACCGGTACCAAAAAATCCCGATTCCGCACTTCACCGTCAATGATCCAGAGAGGAATTTCATGGCTTTTCTTGAGTAAGGCCGCCGACACCGACCCCAACAGCATCTCACTGAGGGTATTCAGGCCCCGGCGCCCCACCAGAATACTGTCTGCCCGAAGCCGTCCTGACTGTCGTCGAATGGCGGCGGCCACATCCTGCCCAGAAGCCTCCACCGAATCATGGATTCGTTCAGGGGCAATGTGCAGACGGATGAGCTTGTCGGCCGCCTGTTGCAGATAGCGCAGAGCGGTTTCCCTTTTTCTGCCCACACCCACAGATTCGGGCAGCAGGGAATTTCTACTGTCAGCAGCGGTGGGCATAATGCTGCCGTTGCCACTGACACAGGTTGCCAGATGAAAATGAATGTCTGGTTGATTGGCAAAAAGCAGGGCCACATACTCCAGAGCCTGGCTGGAGGAGAGCGAGCCATCAACGGCCAGAAAGATGATCTTTTCCATAAACGACCCAAATCAAAAGAATTGACAAGTGAGAACCAGATAAGCGTATTCTATGACTTAATTATGGCAGATGTCAATAGAAAAGGGGTTGACAAAGGACAAGGTAAAAATGCTATAATCAACCTCAGTGAAGAATTATTTTCTTGGTATTTTCGTTTATAACGAAGGGAATAAAGAATGGAAGAAGAAAGAAGGACAAACCTGAGAACCCCATTTTTCACAGATGTGATCTTGAAATCAGAGGTCTTCGACTGTGCAATTGCAACGGATCTGGTCAATATCAGCATCAACGGCATGCTGGTGCAGGGGGGACAAGTGCTGCCCGTGGGTACTGAATGTATTGCCGAAATCCAGGTGACCGGCAATCACAGCCGCCTCTCCATTGGCGAAATACGGGGCACAGTAGTCCGTTTGGATCAGCAGGGAGCCGCCATTCGTTTTGCTGCCCGCCTGGAATGGTTTGTCCTTTTTACCGTTTATGCCCCTTATTGCCGCCATACTCTGGAAAAGGTTGATGTCAATCTGCCGGGTGTGGACCTGTGATTCTTTTCTTCAACGATAGGCCAACGATCAAATTTTTCCTCTGCCTCCTCGTTCAACGAAAATCCTTTTTTCCAAGACGCTCGTGATTGCGACCATGCATTTTGCCATGGACATCAACCAGAGACAAAAATAGTGTCACGAAGCTCATTCCGGTCATTGTCCCGCCGGGGAAAATGGGTGCGCAAAAGAGTGCCAATGGTGACAATCTCTTCACAAATAGCAGCGCAGGCGTT
>DYNG01000025.1 GCA_020721165.1 Desulfocapsa sulfexigens | reverse complement strand
CCTCGGTAGAGCCATAGTGGTCAGCCACCTGCACCAGTTCACTGGCACACTCAGGATGAACAATAACCTGAATATCCGGTTCCCGCAAACGCCAGCGCCGGACATGTTCGGGCAGAAAACGCATGTGAACTTCACAATAGCCGTCCCAGAGCAGGATTCGGGCCTGCTGTAATTGGGCGGCGCTGTTGCCTCCCAGTAGCTCTCCTCGATGCCAGACACAGATCTGCTCGGGGGGAATGCCGAGGGCCAAAGCGGAGTTTCGTCCCAGATGCTCATCGGGAAAGAAAAAAACCTTCTCGCCCTGGTTCAAGGCCCAGGCCAATACCCGCTGGGCATTGGCCGAGGTACAAACGGAACCGCCCCGTTCGCCCACAAAGGCCTTAATGAGCGCCGATGAGTTGACATATGTCACCGGCGTCACGACCGCTTCATCCTCGACAATTCCAGCCCGAACCAGATCCCGATAAGCCATCTCCACGGCCCCGACACCGGCCATATCGGCCATGGGACAACCGGCATCAGGATGGGGCAACGACACCTTTTGATGGGCCTGAGCCAGGATATCCGCCGATTCGGCCATAAAATGCACGCCGCAAAAGATGAGAAACTCGCGATCATGAATCGCGGCCGCCTCTCGTGCCAGCCGCAACGAATCTCCGGTCAGATCGGCAAATTGATACAGGGCGTCCTGCTGATAATGATGACAGAGGATCAGCAGACGATCCGCCAGCTCCTTTTTTCGCTCGCCAATGCGGGAAAAGATTTCCCCCTCTGATAACGAGAGATACTCAGCCGGGATAACAGATTGTGAAAACGACATAAAAGAACACTCCCTCATTAAAAAAAACAATGGACAGGTTTACCCGTCGTTTTCGTTGATAATGCGCTCCGCATCGGCCCCTTCCTCTTGTGCAAGGGGGCCCCGCTGACCACCGTGCTGCCCGCTCGCACCTCAATGGAGAAGAGGAAAAACAAAAGGCCTTGTCTGAATTATTTCCAGACAAGGCCTTGACTCACTCCTATCTCAATAAGTTAGAGGCCGTTCACGATATCAGATCATTATCATTATGAGTTACAATAATTTATTTGACCACTCGCACCCAGGAAGCCTGAGGCCCTTTGTCACCCAGCGTCTCGCCATACACAACCTCATCTCCTTCGGTCAACTGATCCAAAAGGATATCTTTCAAGGCATTTTCGTGAAAATAGATTTCACGACCATCAGGACTGGCGATAAATCCATAAGATTCAAAAGGAGACAGCTTACGAATCACCCCGACATTATCGGTCTCAGCCGCCGCTCCATCAAGACCCTTGTGGTCTTTGCGTTTTTTTCGCTGTATTTCCTTCAACTGCAAAGACAACACATCAAAAGCCTCCACCAGCAGGGCCGTCATATTTTCCCCCTTGCGGGAAACGACCACCGTATCGTTGGGAACAGAGGCCACCACCTTCAGTTCATAGCCGCCTTCTTTATGATGCTTCGTTCCCTCTATGGATACGCGAAGATGAAGAATAAAATTCGCGTAATGACGAACCATCTTCTCTTTTTCTTCCTCGATCCTCTCCTGCCAGCCTTTTCGCAACTCTACATTTCTGGTTTCGATCTTCAGTTCCATATAGATCCTCCCTTGAGAGCCTCATGACGATCGCCTGCAATCGCCATGATCACCATGCACCTTGCAGTGCATTCCTTAGCAGTTCCTCTCATCGCCTGAAAAAAACCGCTTTCAATTTCATTATATTCCTATTCAGCTGATAATCAAGCACCTTCTATTTTTTCTTCAGTTTCCTGACGGGACGCCATGCAGAATTTTTTTCTTGTTTTTCACAAAAATCACGCTGACCAGGCACATATTCCGTTCAACCAAAAAAAAATTATCCATCACTGTCCTTCAGTGTGGATTCGCTTTGAAAACGACGCATCCGCACATTCATCATAATACCAATTCCCAACAGGGTGGTCAGCAGCGAGGAACCGCCATAACTAAACAAGGGCAAAGGGACTCCCACCACTGGCAAGAAACCCAGTATCATCAGTAAATTAATCACCGCTTGCCAGAAGATAAGGGCCACCACCCCAAAGGCCAGGAAAAGGCCAAAGCGATCCCGGGCGGACATGGCGACATGCAGCCCCCAGGCCAGCATGAAAAAATAAACAGCCAAAAAAAACAGACACCCGCTGAATCCCCACTCTTCGCTCCAGACCGCAAAGGCAAAATCCGTATGGCGCTCGGGTAGAAAATGAAGATGGCCCTGGGTGCCCTCCATGTATCCACGACCGAACCAGCCGCCACTACCAACGGCAATTTTTGACTGCAAAATCTGATATCCTGAACCGCTCGCATCCTGCGCCGGATTCAACAAGGTCTCCACTCGTTGTTTCTGGTAAGGCTTCAGGACAAACATCCAGCCCAGCGCCACCATAATCATGCCGCTCACCCCGAGAACCAGATAACTTGACCAGTGCAACCGGGCAAACACCGTCATGGAGATGAAGATAATGACGAGCATCAAGGCCGTACCCAGATCCGGTTGAATCAGAATCAAGGTAAAAGGAATGGCCATTAAAATAATCGGCACAATCAAATCCTTGATTCGATACCCATCCACCACCTCTTTGCGGGCATAATAACTGGCCAGTGAAATGATAATCATCAACTTGGCGAGCTCTGAAGGTTGGAGTTGGAAAAAACCGAGATTGATCCAGCGCTGGGCGCCCTTGGCGCTGTCACCAACAAAAATAACGAGGGCGAGCAGGGCGATCGTCGCCATATAGATTAAATAATTCCACAGTTGCAGCTCTTTGTAATCAAAGCTGACCACAAAAACAATTCCCATCCCCCCCATCAACAGGAGATAACACTGTTTGATGTACAAGGGAATGCCGATGTGCAATGAAAAGGTTGCACTGTACAGGTTGACCAGGGCCATGCCACAGACCATCACCAACAGGATCAGAAGTACCCAGTCAAAGTTCACCAGAAAGCGCCTGTCAATACTAAACATTGTCCACCATTCTCATCAAGACTTATTGCTCAACCGATTTACGAATGGCATCCACAGCCAGCCGATTCGCGAAATACTTCTGCATCACTACCTTGGCAACAGGCGCGGCGCCGGATCCTCCATGCAGGCCATGCTCAACCACGACCGCGATGGCAATCTCCGGATCTTCAGCCGGCGCGAAACTGATAAATAAAGCATGATCCCGATATTTATATGGAATATTTTCTTCCTTGAGATGTTTGTACTGTTCCAACCGCACCACCTGGGCAGTACCAGTCTTGCCAGCGATGGTAATCCCCGGAACCCGAGCCGCGCGGGCTGTTCCCCGGGCACCTTGGACAACCTCAACCATCCCCTCCCGAATCATGGCCAGATATTTCTTTTCCTCATCCTGGAGTTCACCGAGCAATTCCGGGGCAAAGGACGCCGTGACCTGCCCCTCAGAATTAGTTACCTTTTCGATAAGTTGTGGCAAATATTTCTTCCCGCCGCTGGCAATGATCGCCGTCATGTGGCAAAGCTGAAGCGGAGTTACCAGATTAAACCCCTGACCAATGGCAATGGACAAGGTTTCACCATCCTGCCATTTCACTCCATATTTTTTTTTCTTCCACTCCCGGGTCGGAATAATCCCGGCCTTTTCATATTCAACCAGAGCATTGGTTTTCAACCCAAGCCCCAATTTGTTGGCATATTTTGCCAGATTATCCACCCCCACCTTCATTCCCACCTGGTAAAAATAGACATCACACGATTCACTGATCGCCCGCATCAGATCAACCGTTCCATGCCCGCCTTTTCTCCAGCAATGATAATCGCGGTTCCCAAAGTGAATGGAACCCCCGCAATGAAATGTAGTGTCTTTGGTAATGACCCCGGTGGCCAGGCCAGCCAGAGCCGTCACCATCTTGTAGGTGGAGCCGGGTGGATACATGGCCTGGAAGGCCTTATTGATCAAGGGATGCTTGGGGTTGTCCTGCAAGGCCTTCCAGTTTGCCTGCGATATCCCCCCTTCAAAATCAGCGAGATGCAAACGGGGGGTCGAAGCCAACACCAGAATACGACCGGTCTTCACCTCCATAACCACCACGGCCCCTGATTTTTCCCCGACATCCATGGCCTCTTCCGCCGCCTGTTGCAGTTCCATGTCCAGGGTCAACCGTACTTCATCGCCGGGCACCGGCTCCATATGGCTCAAGAGTTGCTGCTCAAATCCCCGGGCATTCACTTCGGAGGAGTCTCTCCCTTTTTCACCGCGCAGTTTTTTTTCCCATAATTTTTCCAGACCCATCTTGCCCACCAGATCACCGCCCCGATAAAAATCAGCGTCATCGGCCTCCAGCTCACTCTTGGCAATTTCACCAAGATAACCAATCACATGGGCGGCCATGTCCCCATAATGATAATAACGGGTGGGGAAGACCTCGATACGAATACCAGGAAAATCTTTATTATGGGTCTCCAAATAGGCCAGCGTATCCCACGATAAATTTTCCTGCAGACGAATGGGAATATGCCGTTGTTTACTCTCCGCCTCTCTGATCCTTTCCCAAAGCACGGAGACATCCTCATTTAAAACCACCGAGAGTTTTTTTAACAGGCCATCAATATCATTTGAATCTTCACGAACCAGAACCACATTAAAAGAAGGCTTGTTGGTCACCAATTCTTTGCCGTTTCGATCCAGGATATCACCTCGGGGCGGAGCCAATTCACGAACACGCACCCGATTATTTTCAGCCTTCTCCCTGTAGACCTCCCCCTTGTGAATCTGCAGAAACCAGAGTCGAAAAAAAATCATGCCAACAAAAAAGAGCCCAACCAGAGACACCCAGAGAATCCGCTTGCGCAGGGCATCCAAGTCCGCCTGATCATACTCGGATATCTCCCCCAACTCTTCCAGAAAGGCCCATTTAAGCATGCTCACGACCCCACTCCGAACCCCACAAATTCCGTTTCCTCCTGTTGATCATACCACTACCTTTCTTCAACGAAAATAATTCCCTGATCGCTTTCGTAACAGCCGAGGAGCGATAAATCGTTTTTTCTCTATCTGATCATAGAGGCGGTTACACGCAAGCAAAAAGGGGATTGAAGCGACAATCAGGATGATTGCCTGTTGAAGGATGATACGCCAGGACCACTCAGGCAAAACCCCGGGAAGGATCAGGAAATAAAAGGCATAAAGCGCCGAATAGCCAAAGAGGAAAGTTATTCCCACCAGGGGAACCTGATAGGCAAATTCCTTGACAGGAATTTTTTCTTTGAGAACTTTTAAAAGAAGAAAAAGAAAAAAATACAATAAGGGATAGGTACCAAGATAGAGGCCGGAAACAACATCCATCATCCAGCTCAAAGCGAGGACCAGAAGCGTCCCCCGTACCCAGTCGAAACGATAGGCACAAAAGACGATAAAGATAAAACTCAAGTCAGGAGCCCCCAACCAGGTGGGAAATAATCGAAAAACGGTCGTTTGAATAACTATAAGGACTACTTCCACCGCGAGAAAACTCAAAATCAACATAGAAGTAAGCAAACACACTCATCTGAAATCTACTGAACAACCGGCTCCAGTGGACGCCCCATCTCGGCGGCAATTTTTTGTTTTTCAGAAACATCAATAAAAACCATCTCCAATTGCCCAAATTCGACAATGGGGGCAACCTCAATCTCCTGGAACATTCCGCGTCGTTGTGAGCGAACCGCCGATACTGTTCCCAAGGGAATTCCCGACGGGAAAGTTCCGCCTACACCAGCCGTCACAATATGGTCCCCGACGGCGATATCCACATTTTTGAGAATATAATGAAGGGTATAGCCCTTATCTGCGGCCCCTTTCAAGATACCCCGAATCCTGTTCTTCTGGATCATGGCATCAATGGAGCTACTCGGGGCATTGGTTAGTAAAATCTTGGAATAATGGTCTGAAACCTGAATAATCTGGCCAACCACACCCAGAGAAGTTCGAGCCACCATCCCTTCCGCCGCACCATCATTTTTACCCCGATCAACGATCAGAGTCTGAAACCAGAAGGAAGGATCCTTGCCAACCACCCTTGCCGTCATCGAAGGGAATTTTTCCTCATTTTTAAAGGCCAGTTCATTTTCCAGATAGCGATTTCGGGCATAGGCCTCACGGAATTGATCCAGTTGCTGCTGGTACTCCGAAATCTTGGCCCGTAACTGCTGATTATCATCCCTGATATTCCATAACACCAGATAATCCTGGAAAAAGCTTTGCGCCTTCCTGATCACAATGGCGGCTCCTTTCTGTACTGGGCCCAATCCCTCCATGATCGTCTGCTGCACTGTGCCAAACTGTCGCCCGATGGTTGAGCCAAACAACAACAGGGCAAGAATCAACAACAGGCCTGCCAGGACAAAGAGTTTGGCAACAATAAAAGAAGAGGAATTCCTTTTTCGGACATTAACAGAGTTCTTCAAGGATTTTTTTATCCCCGCCAACAGATCATTGTACGGTCACTTCCCGCAGGATATCCAGATTATCCAAGGCCTTTCCCGACCCAAGCACCACTGAAGACAGAGGGTCATCGGCCACAATAATCGGCAGGCCCGTCTCCTGCTTTAATCGCCGGTCCAGGTTTTTCAGCAGAGCGCCGCCGCCAGTCAAGACAATACCATGATCAACAATATCAGCGGACAACTCAGGAGGAGTGGCCTCCAGAGCTTCCTTCACCGCGTCAATGATGATGTCCACTTGTTCGGTGATGGCCTGCTGAATCTCATCCGCGCCAATCAGCACGGTTTTAGGCACGCCCTTCACCAGATCGCGGCCCTTGATCTCCATTGTTTCATAGGGCAGTTCAGGATCAACATTGCCAATGCTCATCTTAATCAACTCGGCAGTGCGCTCGCCAATGGCCAGATTATGTTTTCGTTTGATATACTGGAGAATGGCGTCATCCATCTTATCCCCGGCAACCCGCACCGATTTGGCATAGACAATGCCAGACAAGGAAATCACCGCCACCTCGGTGGTGCCGCCCCCGATATCAATAATCATATTGGCCGTGGGTTCGGTAATGGGAAGATTGGCGCCAATGGCCGCCGCCATCGGTTCTTCAATCAGATACACTTCTCGGGCCCCTGCAGATTCAGCCGATTCACGAACCGCCCGCTTCTCCACCTGGGTAATGCCAGAAGGGACCGAAATAATGATTCGCGGATGAACCAAGGTGCGGCGGTTATGGACTTTATTGATAAAGTAACGCAACATGGCCTCAGTCACTTCAAAATCAGCAATAACTCCGTCGCGGATCGGACGGATCGCAACAATATTTCCTGGAGTTTTGCCCAGCATCTGTTTGGCGTCCTGACCGACAGCAAGAACCTTGCTGCCTCGTCCATCCTGCCGCACTGCCACCACCGATGGTTCCCGTAAAACAATGCCCTTTCCTTTCGCATACACAACAGTATTGGCGGTTCCCAGATCAATAGCCAGGTCATTGGATAACCAGCCAAATAAAAAATTAAATGGTGAATACATGAATCATTCCTTGCAGATAAATAGACCTTGGCGTCAACCACCAACAAACTTTATAAAAGCTAAAAAATATACCAAAATCTCCTGTTATTGGCAAGAAGTATCCCCATTATCCCCTCCCCGCCACCAACAAAAAACTCAAAGAGAGAAAAATGAATTGACAGCTCAAAAAAAACCAGGTATTAAAAAGCGGTTTTACAAGCCAATGAAAATATTGGGGGCTGTAGCTCAGCTGGGAGAGCGCTTGCATGGCATGCAAGAGGTCCGCG